>JALWQC010000119.1 GCA_027080755.1 Paracoccaceae bacterium | reverse complement strand
TGGAATTTATGTGACGGTCCCAGCTTTCGGGGGTGGCGGTTTCAATCGTGTCATATTCGAAAATAGAGGCATTGTTGACCAGCAGGTCCAGCCGCCCGACCGCCCCGACCGCGCGCGTCACCAGCGATTGCGTGGCGGCCATGTCCAGCAGGTCCGCTTGCAGGATCTCGGCCTTTACACCCATGGCGGCGGCCTCGTTTGCGACCTCTTGCGCGGCGCCGGCGCTGCTGGAATAGTGGATGGCGACATCATAGCCCCGCGCCGCCAGATGCAGGACCATAGCCCGCCCCAGACGTTGCGCACCCCCGGTTACCAATGCCGTTTTTGCCATGCTTTCCCCCGTTTCAGAACAGCAAGAAATAGACATACGCCCCGTATGCTGTCAGGAACATGATCCCCCATTTCCGGGTGATTTTCAACGGGAAAAACACGAATAAGGCGAGCAACACCGACGCGGCCAGCATAATCCACAGGTCCATATGCAAAAACTGCGGCGAGACATCCAGCGGGCCGAAAAAGCTGGCAACCCCCATGATGGCCAGCAGGTTGAACATGTTGGAGCCGATGACATTGCCAAGCGCCACATCCGCCTGCCTGCGAAAGGCGGCGGCAACCGTGGTGGCCAGTTCCGGCAGCGATGTGCCGATGGCCACGATGGTCAGGCCGACGACTTCCTCGGATATGCCCATGTCACGGGCCAGCCCGACCGCCCCGTCAATCAGCACATCGGCGCCAAAGGGCAGGCCGACCAGACCGACGATCATATAGCCGGCGATCTGCCAAAGCGGCATGTCGGGGTCCGCGTCCTCCAACTCGGCCAGATCCTCGGGGGCGATTGTGTGCTCGCCAACGCAATGGCGCGCCGATCGGGCGGAACGGAAGGCATCCCACAGCATCGCCCCGAGCAGCGACAACAGCACCACCCCCTGCCAGATATAAAGCGGGCCAAGGTAGCACAGCGCAACAAAGATCACCGACACCCCGAGCATCTGGATATAGGTGCGCCGCGTATTGCATTTGGTGGTATCGAGCGCGACAAACAGGGCCGGCACCCCCAGAACCATCAGGATATTGGCAATGTTGGAGCCAACGACATTCCCCAGCGCCAGCCCCGGCGCGCCGGCCATGGCCGATTGCACGGCGATCAGCAGTTCGGGCGCAGAGGTGCCGAACCCCACGATGGTAAAGCTGACGATCAGCGCCGGAATCCCCAGACGCAGGCTAAGCGACACCGCGCCTTTTACCAGAAAATCCCCGGCAACGAGCAAAATCACCAGACCGGCGAATATCAGGATCAAATCCATCGGAGGCCTCTATTTTTTCTTGCAGGAACAGGGGCCGTTCCCGATGATATAGGCGCCGCAGGACGGGCATTTTTTCGCCCGTTTCACGCCTTTTTTCTTTTGCACATACGGCACGCGCAATTTTCCGAACATGGCAAGGGCCAGCATGAAAATCAGAAAAAATGTGACAACTTTTACCATTGCGCCCTCATAACCCGAAGCGCGCCCAGTGGGGGCGGTCCTCTATCTCGCTTAGGGCGCCGGCAGCGGCGGCCCCGCCAAAGCGGCTTAGCAGGGATTTTTTGGCGCCGAAACGGTTCAGTTTCACGTCCTCGCCAAAAAGTTCCTGCATTTTGGGGACCAGATGGGCAATGCCGTCGATCAACCCGTTTTCAACCGCTTGTGGCCCGACCCAGATTTCGCCGGTAAACAGGTTGTCGCCCCGCAGGGCCTTGCCGCGGCGGGTTGTGACCTGATCTATAAAATTGCGGTGGATGGTTTTTTGCAGGTCCTTGATGCGCTCAACGTCGGTTTCGCGCACGGGGCGGAAGGGATCCAGCATGGATTTGTCCTCGCCCGCGGTATAAACGCGTCGCTCGATG
>JALWQC010000118.1 GCA_027080755.1 Paracoccaceae bacterium | reverse complement strand
CCCTGCGCGAGGAATACCCCGACGGCAGCCTGAAACAGATGACCTTCAAGGCGATGGAAACCCTTGCGGGCCGCGAGGTGGAACACTGGCGGATGGAACTGCAACGCAAGGGGCAGGCGCCCCTGTTTGGCGACTGGTGGTTTGACACCGGCCTGCGGGTGGTCCTGCGCGAGGAACTGCCCGACGGCTCGGCGCGGCGGTTGGAGGATATCGTGGTCGGGCCGGTCGATCCGGCGTTGTTTACCCTGCCCGAAGGCTGGACAAAACAGGACCTGCCAGCCCCCGCGCCCCCGCAGAATTGAGCGTAACATGCTGACATTATTTGCAAATCTTAAAGGTGGCACCGGCAAAAGCACCGTGGTTTTCAATCTGGCCATTCGCCAGATGTTGCAGGGGCGTTTGGTGACGGTCTGTGATCTGGACCCGCAGCGCACGCTGGGCGATGTGGCGAAAATCCGGCAGGAGGACGGGACAGAGCCGCCGCTGAAGGTGGTGCGGGAACTGCCGGAAAAGGGGGCGCGCGGGGACTGGCTGATTGATGTCGGGACCTCGGACATGGGGGCGGTGCGGGCGGCGATACGGGCTTGCGGACAGGTGGTGATACCGGTGACGCCCTCGCAGGCGGATGTCTGGGCCACGCAGCGCTTTCTGGCCATTATCCGCGAGGAACGGGGCCGGAACCTGCCGAAAATCCGCGCCTTTGTGAACCGCGCCGACCCGCATCCGCGATCGCGCGAGAATGCCGAAACGCTGGCGGCGCTGGGGGCGCTGACGACGGCGCTGCGCTCAAAACTGGTGCAACGGCTGGCGTTCCGGCGGTCTTTCTCCGAAGGGTTGGCGGTGCAGGAGCTGGAGCCAGGCGGCAAGGCTGCGGCCGAGCTGGAATCCCTTGCGCAGGAAATATACGGCGGCGGCTGATCCGGCCGGCGTTCAGACAGGAGGTTTGCGATGTCCTTTGCCCGTTTGATTGTGATCTATCTGCTGCTGGGGCTGGCGGTTTACGGTTTTGTCAAGCGGGACCGGATCTTGGCGCTTTTTGCAAAGGACCCGGCGCCGGAGGTGCTGGTGGTGGCCACGCGGCCTTCGATGGAGCCGGCGACTCCGGCACTGACCCGCCCGCCGGCCCCCCCGACGGATGCGCCGGACGCGCCCTTCGATCGCCGCAAAACGCTGGAAAAGGCGCGGCAGGCCTATTGGGGCGAGGACAGCGCGGCGGCGATTGCGGGCTATGAAGCGATCCTTGCACAGGACCCGCAGGATATCGACGCCCTTGGGGAACTTGGCAATCTGTATTACGATCAGGGCGCATATGATCGGGCCGCGCCGCTGTTTGCCAGGGTTGCCGATCTGGCGCTGGAGCAGGGGGACCGCACGCTGGCCCTGTCGATGATCGCGATTTTGCAGCAGATCGACCCCGCCAGCGGCAAGGCCTTGCAAGCCCGTTTCGATGCGCGGCAATAGGGAAAAACCATGAACGAATATCTGAAGAACCGTCTCGCCAATCTGGAAACCCATCTAAAGGCCGAAAACCCCGATGTGGTGGAGGTCCTGCCAACCTATTTCAAGCTGGACAAAATGCTGTACCGGATGGGGGTGCTGGACCGGGAAACCTCGCTGGCGGGGCGGATTTCCTGGTGGCCGCTGATCGCGATTCTGGGGACGTTCTCGGCGGGGAAATCCACCTTTATCAACGATTATGTCGGGGAAAAGCTGCAAGGCACCGGCAATCAGGCGGTGGACGACAAGTTTACCGTCATCTGTTACGGCAAATCGGGGCAGACCCTGCCCGGAACCGCGCTGGATGCGGACCCGCGGTTTCCGTTTTACCGCATGTCGCGCGAGATAGAAAAAGTCGCCCCCGGCGAGGGCAAGCGGATCGAAAGCTATTTGCAGCTGCGCACCACCGACCGGGACAAGATCAAGGGGAAAATCCTGATCGATTCCCCGGGGTTCGATGCGGACGACCAGCGGCGCTCTACGCTGCGGCTGACGGATCATATCATTGACCTGTCCGATCTGGTGCTGGTGTTTTTCGACGCCCGCCACCCGGAGCCCGGCGCCATGCAGGACACGCTGGAGCATCTGGTGGCACGCACGAAAAACCGCACCGATGCGACGAAGTTTTTCTATATTCTCAACCAGATGGACACCGCCGCGCGCGAGGATAACCCCGAAGAGGTCGTGGGCGCATGGCAGCGCGCGCTGGCGCAGGCGGGGCTGACAGCGGGGCGGTTTTTCACGATCTATAACGAGGGGGCCGCGGTCCCGATCGAGGACGGCGCCCTGCGGGAACGCTTCAGCGCCAAACGGGACACGGACCTTGCCGCCATCCACCGGCGTATGGACGAGGTGGAGGTGCAGCGCAATTACCGTATTGTCAGCATGCTGGAAACCGTGGCCAACACGCTGGAGGACGACATGGTTCCCCGGTTGCGTCAGGCGCTGGCGCGCTGGCGGCGGCTGGTCTTGATCGGGGACGGCATAGCGCTGGCGGTGATGTTGCTGGCAGTGCCCGGGGCGATGATAGGTTTCGGCTGGTGGCCGGCGCCCGAAGTGTTCGGATTCGACTGGATCAAGGCACATCTGCCCGAGATCGGCGCGGGTCTGCTGGCGCTGCTTGTCATGGCGGGCAGCTATCATTTCTGGATGCGCACTCTGGCCGCCGGACGGGTCGCCGCTACCCTGACAGAGGCTTTCGGCCAGATGGAGCTGGACCTGCGCACCGGTTTTCGCAAAAGCACCGCCTACTGGCGCCCGCTGTTTGCCAAAAACCCCGCCGGCTGGGGCAAGGGGGCCATGCGCCGGCTGCGCGGCATCCGCGAGGGGGTGGCCCTGCACATCCAGCACCTGAACGACCGCTATGCAGACCCTTCGGGCAAGTCGGACCAGACGGACCAGACGGATCAGACTGTGGAGGGCGGGGAATGACGGCCCTTTGCACGCCCGCCACCGGCCGCTGCGCGGAACAGCAATACCGCCTGTCGGTTTACGAGGCCGGCCACGCCCTTGCCGCCCGGGCGATGAAGCTGCGCATCCTGTCCGTGCGCATCCTGCCGCGCCCGCCCGAGCTGGTCAGCGACAAGATTTTCGAGGGCAACAACTGGGGCTCTTTCATCGAAATGCTGGAACTGCGGGTGATAGAGCTGTTTTGCGGCCAGATCGCCGAGGAACTGGTCTGCGACTCCAGCAGTTGTTGCAGCGGCGATGTGACGCGTATCGACGAGCTGACCCGCCTGATCGCCGGCCTGAACGAGGCAGGCGACACCGCAACCGTCTGGTTCGGGCTGGAGGAAATCGCGGAAAAAATTTTCGCCGATCCGCAATATCGCGCTGCCATCGAACCGCTGGCGGAATTTTTATACGACCGTTTCAGCAAGGGCCACGAGGAAATCGACGGGCGCGAGCTGGAGGCGGAGCTGGACAAACACGTCCCGCCGCTACCGGCGCGCAAAACCGGCCTGCGGAAACTGTTTTCCTTTTAGGCCTGTATACAAAAACCCCCGCAGGAATGCGCTGCGGGGGCCTTGCCTGACATCGTTACTACGGCACTGTTTAATGGGGTTTGTCGAAGGAAGGTGCCTTTACCCGGGTCTTGAGATCCGTGATAATTTTGTCAAGCTCGTCTTCCGCGACAGATGCATATCCCAGAAACTCCAGCAGGTCGCGTCGCAAATGTGTTGGCAGGGCCATGATTTGCGAAAACTGTTTCGGGGGGATGTGTGTGGCCATCATGTGTTTTACCTAATATAAAATTAACAAGCGCAATTTACAGTTGACTATGGATTACGCAACCTGTCTAAAAAGACATGTCCAAAAAGATAGGTATAGATGCGGCACTACGGGAGTTGGGGGTAATGTCCCCGACCGGGTATTTTGTTGGCCTGCATATCCGTTTCGCCGCCCCGCTCATTACATACCAGACCTACAGCCAGGAGTGGAGCGATTATTACACCGAGCACGCCTTTGCGCTGCTGGATCCCATGGTTGCCTGGGGGTTCAGTGTCGAAGGCTCAACCCGCTGGAGCGAAATAGACCTTCCCGATACATTCGATGTTTTCGGCAAGGCGGCCAAATACGGGATGAAATACGGGGCCTCTGTTTCGGTGGGGCCGATCAAGTCGCGCACCATTGCCGGGGCAACGCGCGGGGATCGCGAATATACAGATTCGGAAATCGACAGGATTTCCACACTGATCCACTTGCTCCATCGGGAAACAGAACCCCCCGAGAGCTTGACGGATGCACAGAGAGAAGCCCTGCAGCTGATTGCGAGTGGCCACCGTCACGCCGCAGCCGCTGCCAAGCTGGGAATATCCGAAAGCGCATTGAAGGCCCGTCTGACCTCCGCACGCAACCGATTGCTGGCAAGAACCACAGCCGAAGCCATTCAGCGCGCCAAGGATTACCGGCTGCTTTGAGCGGGTGCACGCATCACCGGCAGGGTTTGACAACCATCAACCTGACTGGAGATACACCATGCAAACGACTACGCTTTCTTTCGACAATATGCACGCTCACGGCGACCTGCTGCCGGCCCTTTTCCGCGCCCGCAAGCAATCCTTCATCGTGCGCAACAAATGGGACCTGCCCGAGGCCGACGGGATGGAGTTCGACCAGTATGACACTCCGGCCAGCCGCTGGATTGCGGTGCATCATCTGGGCGAGGTGCTGGCCGGTATCCGCCTGACCCCGACCACGGCGCGGGTGGGGATCTATTCCTATATGATCCGCGATGCGCAACGGGGGCTGCTGGATTCCATCCCCTCGAACCTGCTGGATTTCGAGGCCCCCGTCGCCCCCCACATCTGGGAATCCTCCAGGGTGTTCGTGTCCCAGTCGGTGCCGGCCAAGATGCGCATGCGTGTGCAGGCCAGCCTGATGCAGGAAATGATCGGGGCAGGGCGCACGCTGGGGGCGACGCAGATTCTGGGGCTGGTGCCGGCTGTCTGGTCGCGCTGGATTGCCCGCCTGCAACTGAACGCCGAGGCCGCGGGGCCGAAGATGGAAATCGACGGAACCATGACCCAGGTGGCGCTGATGCATCTGTCCAGCAACCTGCATTGAGGTGAAGGCGGTCGAACGCGGGGGCAGGGTCTTGTCCTTGCCCCCGCGAGGGCCTATGTCGGAACTGTCCAAACCAGAAAGAGGCTTGTCATGGCTAGACCCCCGATGTCCAACACCGTAACCGAGGACCGTGGCAAGACCAGAACCATAGGGCCGCTACGCGGGTTGCTGCCGTTTCTGATGCCCTACCGCCGCCTGATGATCGGGGCCGGTGTGGCGCTGGTTTTCACGGCGATTGTCTCGCTGGTGCTGCCGATGGCCGTGCGCCAGATGGTGGACGGGTTTTCCATGTCCGAGGTCGGGCATCTGGACAAATATTTCGTTATTATCATTTTCGTGATGGGCGCGCTGGCCATCGGCACCGGTCTGCGCTTCTATCTGGTTACCCGGCTGGGGGAACGGGTGATCGCGGATATTCGCAAGGCGGTCTATGACAAGGTGATCGGCCTTAGCCCCGCATTCTACGAAAAAATCCTGACGGGCGAGGTTCTGTCGCGCCTGACCACCGATACCACGCTGATCCTGTCGGTTATCAGTTCCTCGGTTTCCGTGGCGCTGCGCAATGTGCTGATGATGTTCGGCGGGCTGATATTCATGTCTTTCACCTCGCTCAAGATGACGGCGCTGGTGCTGCTGATGGTGCCGGTGGTGATCATTCCGATTCTGGTTCTGGGGCGGCGCCTGCGCAAGCTTAGCCGCGAGAGCCAGGACAAGATCGCGCAAAGCTCGGGTGAGGCTTCGGAAACCCTGCTGGCGGCGCAGACCGTGCAGGCCTACACGCACGAGGCCGAAAGCCGCGGCAGTTTCAACAAGCTGACCGAGGCCTCTTTCGATGCGGCGCGGCGGCGGATTTCCACCCGCGCCGTGATGACGATTTCCATTATCTTTCTGGTGTTTACCGGTATTGTCGGCGTGTTGTGGATGGGGGCGCGCGATGTGATCAACGGGGTAATGACCCCCGGGCAGCTGGTGCAGTTCCTGATCTATTCGGTGATGGTGGCCGGCGCTGTTGCCGCCCTGTCGGAAATCTGGGGCGAGTTGCAGCGGGCCGCAGGCGCGACGGAGCGTCTGGTGGAATTGCTTGAGGCCGAGGATGTGATCAAGGATCCCGAGCATCCGCTGGAGATGCCGGACCATATCAGGGGCGAAATCGTTTTCGACGATGTCACCTTCCGCTATCCGGCCCGCCCCGAGGTCAAGGCGCTTTCGGATTTGTCACTGCATGTGAAGCCGGGGGAAACCGTGGCGCTGGTGGGGCCGTCGGGGGCGGGTAAATCGACGATTTTCCAGCTTTTGATGCGGTTCTTCGATCCCGACAGCGGCAAAATCACCCTGGACGGCATCCCCATCGACGCCCTGCGGCGCGAGGACTTGCGCAAGGCCTATGCGCTGGTGCCGCAGGATCCGGTGATTTTCGCCACAAGTGCCATGGAAAACATCCGTTTCGGCCGCCCCGATGCCACGGACGCCGAGGTGATCGCGGCCGCCAAGGCCGCCGCCGCGCATGAGTTTCTGGAAAAACTGCCCAAGGGCTATGATTCCTATGTCGGCGAGCGCGGCGTGATGTTGTCGGGCGGGCAGAAACAGCGCATCGCCATCGCCCGCGCCATCCTGCGCGCCGCCCCCGTGCTGCTGCTGGACGAGGCGACCTCGGCGCTGGATGCGGAAAGCGAACGCGCGGTGCAGGTCGCGGTGGAAAAGCTGGCCGAGGACCGCACCACCCTGATCATCGCCCACCGTCTGGCCACGGTGAAAAAGGCCGACCGCATCGTTGTTTTCGACGAAGGGCGCATCGTGGCCGAAGGCACCCACGACGAACTGGTAGAGGCCGGCGGACTCTATGCCCGTCTGGCGAAACTGCAGTTTACCGATGGTCAGGCAGGCTAGTTTTCCCTTGCACCCATAGGGATTTGCGCCCATTCTTTGCGCCAAAATGCCCGACGGGGTGGCGTAAAGAGAGGGAAAAACATGTCCAGTATGGTAACATTGGCCGACAAGATCCGAACCGAACAGGAAAAGCCTTTTTCCGAACGGCAGTAGGGTGCAACCCTGTTCGAGGTGGTCAGCCAGACCGCCGACAGCCACGGGAACCGCGCCGCGCTGACCTTCCAGATCAAGTCCGGCCCGAAAGACAAGGCGGAAACCTTCGACTGGAACGCCCTGCGCGCCCGCATGGCACAGGCGGCCAATGTGTTCCGCCGCCACGGGATCGGGGAAAAGGATGTGGTGGCCTATCTGCTGCCCAATTGTAACGAGGCGGTCCTGACCCTTCTGGGGGGGGCAACCGCGGGCATTGTCAATCCGGTCAATCCGATGCTGGAACCCGAACAGATTGCGGCGATCCTGCGCGAAACCGGCGCCAAAGCTGTCGTGACGCTGGCCCCTTTCCCCAAAAGCGACGTGGCACAGAAGGTGGCGAAGGCGCTGGAGCTGGCGCCGGATGTCAAAACCGTTTTCGAGGTGGATCTGAAGCGTTACCTGACCCCGCCGCTTAGCTGGATCGTGCCGCTGATCCGCCCCAAGATGGAGGTAAAGCACAGCGCCAGGGTTCTGGATTTCAACGCGGAAATGGACAAGGCGAACAGCACCCTCGATTTCACCGAAAGTGGCGAGGACCGCGTGGCCGCCTATTTCCACACCGGCGGCACCACGGGCACGCCCACGCCCGCACCGCAGCGCCAGCCCGGCATGATAG
>JALWQC010000117.1 GCA_027080755.1 Paracoccaceae bacterium | reverse complement strand
CCGGAAGGCGACCTGCAGGCGCAGAAAATCTGCCATATCTATGTGTGCCGCGCCGTTCTGTGCAAATCCCCCCCGCACGAACCCCACCACACTGCCGTGCTGATGCCCCCGCAGACGGCCGCGCAGTGCCTTGGCAGCGCCGGCGACCGGGCCTTTGTCTCAGCCCTGCTTTGACAAATCCTTGCGCAGGTTGGTCCACGTCAGATCGTGGCGATAGTGGCGCATGTCAAACAGCCCGTAAAATGCCCATGTCACCAGCGCCATCAGCAGCACCGCCAGCAGCGAATCGCTCAGGAAATGCGCGCCGACGATGACCCGCAGGGCAATGCCGAACACCCCGAGCGGCAGCAGCACAAAGGCCAGCACCCCGCGCCACAGCCCCCGCGCATTGGGCCAGACCAGAATCGCCGCCACCAGAATAACCGCGGCAAGGGCGCTCCCCTCGCCGGAAACGAAGGAACAGTTCAGATCGCATTGATCCGAGATCACCCAGGGCAGGCTGAAATGGCGTGAACCGCCAAAGGCCTCTATTTGCAGCGGCCGCGCCCGCCCCCAGAAGGATTTCAGGATGCTGTTGGTCAGGATCAGCGGCCCTGCCAGAAAGGTCGTGACAACAAACCCCCAGACCCGCAGCGGCACCCGCCGGCGCGCCCCGATGGCCAAACTGCGCAAAAACAGCGCCAGACTGGCCAGCCCGACCAGCACCACGCCGTAATACAGGGTCATCCGTATGATGTGGAAAGTTTCGGGATAGGCGGCATCAAACCCGCGCAACGGATCGAAAAACAGCGCCGAGGTGGCAATATCCAGCTGTGGAAACAGCATGAACAGGGCGGAAACGGCCACTGTCAGCAACGCCAGGATCCAGCCGGTCGTCTGCCATGAAAGGGGTTTGAACATCGGGGGCCTCGTGATTGGCGATTGTTTGCCGGTCCTGCATTTTGTCTACCCAGCGCGTGGCGCCTGATATATGCTATTGGCGACACTAGATAAAGGATTTCGTGATGTTGAACAAACTCTTTGCCCTTGCCCCTGTGGTTCTGTTGGCAGCCTGCGCCAGCCTGACGCAAGAACAGTGCGAAACGGGGGACTGGTCCTCTATCGGGTATAACGACGGAGTCGAGGGGCGCTCGGAAAGCTATATCAACCAGCACCGCGACGCCTGCGGGGAATACGGGATTACGCCGGATGTGAACGCCTGGCTGGCCGGTCGCGAACAGGGCCTGAAACAGTATTGCACCCGCCCGAACGCCTATCAGCTGGGCCGCAGCGGGGACGAGCTGAACCCCGTTTGCCGCACGGATGTGGATGCGCTGAAACTGGCGAATTTCTACGGGCTGCGCTATTACGAGCTGGACCAGATGATCGTCGAAGCGCGCGATGAAATGAACACCTACATAGAGGCGCTGGCCAGTGACGACGGTTCCCTTTCGCCGGAGATCCGGCAATTCTATCTGGGCCGGATCCACGAGCTGCAATACAACATCAGCCTGTGGGAAGCCGAAAAGGTGAAATACGCGGTGATGCCGAACTAGGGGCCTGACCCTAAAGTCTGGACAACAACGCGGGTGTCGGCCAGGCATCCGCGGGCAGGCCCAGGCGGCGTTGCTCGGCCTGGACGGCGTCGCGGGTTTTGCCGCCCAGAATGCCGTCGATCTTGCCGACATCATAGCCCCGCGCCGCCAGTTTCTGCTGCAACTGTTTCATTTGCGCGTCGTTCAGGCCCGCGTCCGGCGTGCCGGCATCATAACGTTTCGCCCCGCCCAGACGGGTCGCCAGATAGGCGGCGGTGGTGGAATAGACGAAGGACTGGTTCCATTCCAGATAGACGTCGTAGTTGCGAAAGGCCAGAAACTTCGGCCCCTTGCGCCCCTGCGGCAACAGAAGCGAGGCCTGCATCCCCCCCCCCGGCATATTGCCGTTACGCGCCCGCAAGCCCAGCGCCTGCCACTGGTCCGCGCGCAGTTTCGTGCCAAGTCCCGATTTTTCCCACGGGGTGTTGGCGGGGGCCGTGACCTCTACCAGCCAGGGCTCGCCAGCGTGCCAGCCCATGGAGCGGATCAGGTTCGCCGCCGTCAGGATCGCATCCGGCGCGCTGGTTTTCAGGCGCACATGGCCGTCCCCGTCCCCGTCCACACCCTTGGCCAGAATATCGGCCGGCAGCATCTGCACCATGCCGATTTCGCCGGCCCAGGCGCCGGTCATTGTCGCCGGGTCCATGTCGCCGTTTTGCGTCATACCGATCGTAGCCAGCAATTGCGGACGGAACAGTTGCGGGCGGCGGCAGTCATGCGACAGGGTGGCCAGCGCGTTCACCGTGTTGAAATCCCCCTGCACCGCCCCGTAGTCGGTTTCCAGCGCCCAGAAGGCGGTTATCACCTCGGGCGGGACACCGAATTCGCGCTGCGCCCGATCAAAGGCCGCGCGATAGCGTTCCATATTTTTCGCGCCGTGCGTCATGCGATAGCTGCTGACGGAGCGTTTGGAAAATTCCAGAAAGGTCTGTTTGAAAACCCCTTGTGCGCGGTCCCGCGACAGCACCTTGGGATCCTGCCGGGCAGAGCGGACGACAGCCTCTACCGCGCGGCTGTCATAGCCTTTGGACAGGGCCTCGGCGCGGACGCCCTGCATGAAGCGGTTGAAATCGCCGCCACAGGGCACGCTTTGCGCCGTGGCACTGGTGGTTGCCAGAACAAGAAACGCGAGCGCGCCGCCAAACAGGTTTTTCATAACAGGACCTTCGGGTAAATGGTTTTGCGCAAGGCTAGTCGCTTGGAATCCCGCGTGCAAGCCCAAGGTTACAGCGACGCACGAACCCGCCGCAGGATAACCACATCCGACAGGGTCACGGCCCGCCCTTCGGGATCGTTGAAGATCAGGTCTATCCACGCATCCGAAGCCCGCTGCGGGTCAAAACGGGAATAGAAGATGTCGAACTCGGCAAAGCTGTCACCGGCGCCGATGTCGATCATGCGGGTGATCTGTTCCGAATTGGGGCCGTAGACCAGATTAAGCCGGGCATAGGCCTTGAAGGGGGCCGCGGATTGCGCATGCAGCGACAGCCGCAACAGGTGGTTCCGCCCCAGCCCGCGCACCCCGTGATCCGGCAGACCGAACGCCAGCGAGCAGAAAGAGCCGTCAAAGCTGTTGAAGGCAACCTCCAGCCCGTTTTGCAGGCCTTCGGGGCGGCGGATGGTCATATCCGCCCCTGCCGCGTCATGATGCAGGGACACCCGCGGCGCCAGCTCGGTTCCGGTCAGGATCTTGCCGCTCAGATCCCCGATAACAGAGGTATCCAGCAACGCGGGCGTATACCCCCACTGCGTTTTCGCCGGCAGCTCAAACCCCTCGGGCACGCGGATGCGCCGTTCGGGCCGGCGCTGCGGTTTCTTGCGTGAAAACAGCCCCATCGGCTAGCCCTTGTTGGCGTCGAGCGTGGCCTGCATGAAGGCCCGGATAATGCGCAGGGCGCGTTTTTCTTCCTTGTCGTTGCGGGCATAGCCGGTCACGGACAGGGAAACCAGATGGCCGTTTATTTCGGTAAAGGCGCGCCAGTACCGGCTGGAGGCCCCGGCCGGATCGCGATAGGCGCTGTCCTGCAACAGAATATACAGCGCGACATCGGATTGCTTGGCCGTCAGGATCTTCACCGCACCGTCCTGATTGCTTTTGCCCATGGAAAACACCCCCACGGGCGAGGCCAGAAATTCCCCCAGCGCCTTCAGCGCCGGTTTCATGCCGTCCTGCGAACCGGCCAGCCCTGTCGGGGATATGCTGGCGGTCAGGATGGCCGAAAGCGGGGTGCGAGCCATGCGGCCGGTGCTTTCGTTCCTTTGGCAGTCGCTCAGGAACATGAACACCCCGCGCGGGTTTTCATCGATCGTGGCGCGATCCACACAGAACCCCGGCGGGGCGGCGATGGTTACGGGCGTTTCCCCCGCTGTTACCACCACCGATTGCGGAATGGGCGTCGGCCCCAGCCCCCCGTCCGCCACAGGCGCGCCCGTGCAGCCGAGGACCAGAACCGACAGCGCGCCCAGCGCCGCCCAGTGCCGTATGCGTTTAAAGGTCCATATAGACATGCTTTTCCGCCTTGGCCCCGGGGTGCGTCACCGCGCCCAGATGGGTTGCGCCAACCTGCTGGGCGTATTTCCACAACGCCCCGTTGGCATAGATGGTTTCACGCGGGCCTTTCCATTCTGCCTTGCGTTTGGCCATTTCCTCGTCGGAAACATCCACCGAGATCTCGCCGGTTTCCGCGTTCAGCGTGATCATGTCCCCGTCCTTGACCAGCGCAATCGGGCCGCCGTGGGCGGCCTCGGGGCCGACATGGCCGACACAGAAGCCGCGGGTGGCGCCGGAAAAACGTCCGTCGGTGATCAGCGCCACCTTCTTGCCCATGCCCTGACCGGACAGCGCCGCCGTGGTCGCCAGCATTTCGCGCATCCCCGGGCCGCCTGCGGGGCCTTCGTTGCGGATGACCAGAACGTCGCCTTCCTTGTAGGTGCGGTTCTGCACGGCGGCAAAGGCGTCTTCTTCGCATTCAAAGACACGCGCGGGGCCGGTAAAGACCAGCTGGTCCGGTGTCATGCCGGCCACTTTCACAATCGCGCCGGTCGGGGCCAGATTGCCCTTCAGGCCGACCACGCCGCCGGTTTCCGAGATCGGGTTCTCGATGGGATAAATCACCTTGCCGTCGGCCTCGCCGGTGACACGATCGACCTCTTCGCCGATGGTGCGGCCGCTGACGGTCATGCAGTTGCGGTGCAGCAGGCCGCGTTTGTCCAGTTCCTTCATTACCACCGGAATCCCGCCAACGTCGAACAGGTCCTTGGCCACATATTGCCCGCCGGGTTTGAGATCGACGAAATAGGGGGTTTCGCGGAAGATGTCGCAGACGTCCTCCAGCGTGAAATCGATGCCGGCCTCGTGGGCGATGGCGGGCAGGTGCAGGCCGGCGTTGGTGGAGCCACCGGTGCAGGCCACGATGCGGGCCGCGTTTTCCAGTGCCTCGCGGGTGACGATATCGCGGGCGCGGATATTCAGCTTGATCAGGTTCATCACCGCTGCGCCCGAGGCCTCGGCAAAGGCGTCGCGGCTTTCATAGGGGGCGGGGGCGCCGGCGGACTGGAACAGGGCCAGGCCGATCGCCTCGGAAACAGAGGCCATCGTGTTGGCGGTAAACTGCCCGCCACAGGCCCCGGCCGAGGGACAGGCCACCGCTTCCAGACGGTGCAGATCCTCGGAGGTCAGCTTGCCGGCCTGATGTTCGCCCACAGCCTCGAAAACATCCTGAACGGTGACATCCTTGCCCTCGAAACGGCCCGGCAGGATGGATCCGCCGTACAGGAAAACGGACGGCACGTTCAGACGCACCATCGCCATCATCATGCCCGGCAGGGATTTGTCACAGCCCGCCAGCCCGACCAGCGCGTCATAGCAATGCCCGCGCATGGTCAGTTCCACGCTGTCGGCAATCGCCTCGCGGCTGACAAGGCTGGAGCGCATGCCCTCGTGGCCCATCGCGATGCCGTCGGTCACGGTAATGGTGGTGAATTCGCGCGGCGTGCCGGTCGCGGCCTTGACGCCCATCTTCACCGATTGCGCCTGACGGTTAAGGGAAATGTTGCAGGGCGCGGCCTCGTTCCAGCAGGTCGCCACTCCGACCAGAGGCTGGTGGATTTCCGCCTCGGACAGGCCCATCGCGTATAGATAGGAGCGATGCGGCGCACGTTCCGGCCCTTCGGTTACATGGCGGCTGGGCAGGCGGGATTTATCAATGGGACCGGAATTCATCGGCACGACTCCTGTTGGATTATTGGGTTGCAACAAGCATTATGGAAAACGCGCCCGAATCTCAAGCATTGCGAGCGGAAAAATCGCCTGATACGCTGGCGCATGACAACAACAGGACATTTCATGCCGACAAAATTCCCCCCCGCCTTTGACGCTTTCGTTGCGCCGGCCCGTCCGCGCGCCGAAATCTGGCGGACCCTTCTGGGGCTGGTTCTGTTCGCCGCGCTGCTGGCCCTGCTGGCAATCGGCCTGTTTCTGGGCCTGTTTTTCGCCCTGAAAACCTATGCGCCGGACGATGTAAACGCCATCATGGCCGGCATCCGCGAGCAACGCAGCATCCTGTCCACCTTTGTAATGCTGGGGGCGGTGACGCTGATTCTGCCCGCGCTCTGGCCGGTGGTGCGGTTTTTGCACAAACGCCCGTTTTTCACCCTGATCGCGCCGGATCGACGCATAAACTGGACGATGTGGGCGGTATCGGCCGGAATTTTCCTGTTACTCGGGGCCATCAGCGCCATCATCACACTGGTGACCGAGGACGTGCACCAGCAAATGCCGCTGGCCGTCTGGGCCATGTGGGTGATTCCCCTGCTGCCGGTGCTGTTCCTGCAAACCATGGCCGAGGAAGTCCTGTTTCGCGGCTATCTGCAACAACAGCTTGCCGCCCGGTTCCAGAGCCGCTGGATCTGGATGGTCCTGCCCGCAGCCCTGTTCGGGCTGGGCCACTACAACCCCGAAATCTTTGGTGCAAACACATGGATGGTCATGGCCAATGCCTTTGTCATGGGGCTGATTGCCGCCGATCTGACCGCACGCATGGGCAATCTGTCCGCCAGCATGGGGCTGCATTTTGCCAATAACCTGATGGTGGCGATTTTCCTGAATATCGACGGCCAGATGAGCGGGCTAAGCCTGTTCACCTTCGAAATGCGGCTGGATGGCGGGGAAATGGCGGTGCAATTGTGGATTTCCATCGTATCTATGCTGTTTTTCTACGGGGTTTTCGTGGTTATCCACAGCCGCCGACGCATGTGAACATTGCAATCGGGCGCATTGCCAATTAATTACCATCCCAGCACATAACAAAAGGCAGCCGGCCACATGAACTGGATATCCAACTACGTCCGCCCGAAAATCAACTCGTTGTTCTCGCGTCGCGAAACGCCGGACAACCTGTGGACCAAATGCGATGAATGCGGCACCATGCTGTTTCACCGCGAGCTGAAAGACGCCCTGAACACCTGTCCGTCCTGTGGCCACCACATGCGGATCTCGGCGCGGGACCGGATGGCCTCTGTCTTCGATAACGGCGTATTTGTAGAGGTGGACGTCCCCGAACCGGTAAGCGACCCGCTGGATTTCAAGGACCAGAAAAAATATCCCGACCGCCTGAAGGAAGCCCGCAAAAAGACCGGCGAAAAAGACGCCATGCTGGTGGCCGAGGGGGAAATGGGCCGCACCAAAGTTGTCGTCGCCGTGCAGGACTTTTCCTTTATGGGTGGCTCTATGGGGATGTATGTGGGCAATGCCATCATCGCCGCCGCCGAACGCGCCATTGAACTGAAGGTGCCGCTGGTGCTGTTTTCCGCCGCCGGTGGCGCGCGCATGCAGGAGGGGATCCTTTCCCTGATGCAGATGCCCCGTTCCACTGTCGCCGTCGAAATGGTGAAAGAGGCCGGCCTGCCCTATATCGTCGTGCTGACCCATCCGACCACGGGGGGGGTTACGGCCTCTTACGCGATGCTGGGCGATGTCCATATTGCCGAGCCGAACGCCCTGATCGGCTTTGCCGGGGCGCGTGTTATCGAACAGACCATCCGCGAAAAGCTGCCCGAGGGGTTTCAGCGCGCCGAATATCTGCTGGATCACGGGGTGCTGGACCGCGTGACCCACCGCAAGGACCTGAAGGACGAACTGGTAACCATCCTGCGCATGCTGATGAAACAGCCGCCGCGGATTCACGGCGAC
>JALWQC010000116.1 GCA_027080755.1 Paracoccaceae bacterium | reverse complement strand
GGACCCGCCCGGCCGCGAGGAAATACAGGCGACGCTGGCCAAATCCGGCATCACCGAAATCGCCCCCGCCGCCATGACCGATCTGGAGGCCCTGGCGCGCGAACTGGACCCCGGCGATTTCCGCCAGACGGTGGAAAAGCTGGCGCTCTATAAAATCGGGGATACCACGCCGGTCAGCCCTGCCGATGTCCTCGCCTGCGCCCCCGCCACATCCGAGGCCGCACTGGACGACGCCGTAAACATGGCCGCCGAGGGCAACGCCGCCGCCATTGTCCCGCACATGCACCGGCTGGCCGCGCAGGGAGTGAACCCGACCACGCTATGCATCGGGGCCACGCGCCATTTCAAACAGCTCCACGCGGCTGCGACCTCTGACCAGGGGCCCGAAGCGGCCCTGACCCGCGCCCGTCCGCCGGTGTTCGGCCCGCGCCGCGACCGCATGATCCGGCAGGCCCGCACATGGGGCGGCCCGCGACTGGAGGCCGTGCTGCAGGTTTTGACAGACACCGATCTTGCGTTAAGGTCCTCGCGTCCTGTGCCGGCCATGGCCATGATGGAACGCGCCTTTATCCGCATCGCCATGATGCGCCCCAGATAGGAGACACCCTATGTATACCGTGATCGGATCCGCCAAAACCCGCGCCATGCGCGTCTACTGGATGCTGGAAGAACTGGGGCTGGACTACGACATCAACCTCGCCCCGCCCCGCTCGGAGGCCGTGCGTGCCGTCAACCCGACCGGAAAAGTCCCCTGCCTGCTGGTGGATGACACGCCGATCTATGACTCCGTCGCGATCATGCAGTTTCTGGCCGACCGCCACAACGCCCTGACCTATCCCGCCGGCACGATCGAGCGCGCCATTCAGGACAGCTACACCCAGTTTTGCGTCGATGAAATCGAAGGCGCGCTGTGGATGGCCGCCAAAAACACCTTCATCCACCCCGAAGAGCTGCGCGTGCCCGCCATCAAGCCCACCGCGAAACACGAATTCGCCACCGCCATGCAAACACTGGCGGAACGTCTGGGCGACAACGAATTTGTCATGGGGGATAAAATCACCGTCCCCGATATCCTGCTGGGCCATTGTGCCAGCTGGGCCAAAGGCGCGAAATTCGACCTGCCCGAGGGCAAGGCCGGCGACTATTTCACCCGTCTGCTAAGCCGCCCCGCGCTGAAACGCGCCATCCGGAAAACAAGGAATTAACATGCTGTCCCGTCTTGGAAAAACACCGGCCATGCTGCTGGTTATCGCAACCTGCCTCGTCGGCTATGGCACCTTTCGCTATTTCTACCACGTCGGGGACAGCTTCCCGTTTTCACAGGAACTGATCCTCGTATTCATCGGCACAATCGCCACCATCCTGATCACCGCCATCCTTTTGAACCAGCAGACCGAGCTGGAACTGAAAAAAGAAGGGCAGGTGTTGCTGCTGGAACAGAAAAGCGACATCTATTTTGCCCTGATCGAACATATCGGCGAAATCGTCGAGCAAAACAAACTGGACGAACCCGCCCTCAACGAATTGCGCGTGCTGAACCACAAGCTGGCCATGATCGGCAGCCCCGAGGTCATCCGCCATTTCAACACCGTTCTGGATGCGCTGGAAAAGGCCACGCAGGACGAAACCATCGTGCAGCCCGAAGAAACCGAAATCATGCGCAAACTTGCGGAACTGACGTTCTTTATCCGCAAGGATCTGCTGGGCGCCACCGGCACGAACGAAGATACAGACCGGATCTATCAGGATATCGTCGCCAACAACCGCGATCTGGAACGTTAGGCTGAATCGACATTCACTTCATCCATAGCATTGCAGAGGCGATTTGTATGAAAGACAGGAAGTATATGTCTCGCCGGTCATATCTTGTTGCGATGCGGCGGAAATGTTTGATGTCGC
>JALWQC010000115.1 GCA_027080755.1 Paracoccaceae bacterium | reverse complement strand
GGCCTTTTGTGTCGGGGCGCGCACGGCGGCCGTGGCGCAGGCGGCGGGCTTTGCGGTGCGTTCGGCCGACGGGGATGTCGGGGATCTGGCGCGGCTGCTGGACAGGGCGCAAGGCCCGTTTCTGCATGTGCGCGGCGGGCATGTGGCCGGCAATCTGGCCGCCCGCCCCGATGTGGCCGAGGTGGTTCTGTATCACCAGACCCCCGTTCCGCTGACCGCTGCCGCCACGCAGGCGCTGGCGCAGGGGCAGGTGGATGGCGTGGTGCTGTATTCCCCGCGCACGGCCGATGTTTTTGTCCGCGAACTGGGGCGGCATACGGACTGGCGGCGGGACTCTGTCGTGCCGCTGTGCCTGAGCCGCAACATCGCGGAGCGGCTGGCGGGGGCGGGGCTGGCCCCGGCGCAAATTGCCGCAGCCCCGAGGCGCGACGATATGCAGGCCCTGATCGCGGCTTTTCTGGGCTGATCCCCGCCAACGGGGGCGGATGGTGGCTTGAGGCTTTCAGGTCTACGCCCTAGACTTGCCCGCACGCCGCACTACATAGATTGTAACTACAGGATTATTTCGAGGCACTTGATGGCTAGCGACACCCCCCACGAAGACACCCCCGATCTGCCTGCGCAGGACGATTTGCACGATATTTCCGAAGATACCCACGAGGATCCCCGTGACACCCCCGAGGAACCCGCGGAGGATGTTCACGAAGACGACGAACACAGCGGCTCGCTTGCGGGCAAGGCGCTGACGGGGCTGGTTCTGTTGCTGGCCGGGGCGGGGTTTGCGCTGTGGGCCGGGCCGAAGATCGCGCCCAACCTGCCCGCCGGCATGGCGCCGGTGGCGGAGTGGCTGTCCCCCGGCGGGGCGAAGTCGGCCGAGGAACTGGCCGCCCTGAAAGCCGAGACAGAGGCCCGCTTTGCCGCCCTGCCCGCGCCGCTGACACGCGAGGATGTCGCCGGTATGATTTCAAGCGCCGTGGCCGATGCCACGCAGGACGTTACCACGCGGCTGGATACGCTGGCCGATCAGGTGCAGGCCGCGGACGGGGCCGATCTGGAATCGCGCCTTGCCGCGCTGGAAACCAAGGTGGACGGCCTGCAGGGCGCGCTCGATTCCCTGATGCAGCAGCTGGGGGACATTACGGCCGCCGGTGGCGAGATTTCCGCCGACACCAGCGCGCAGATTGCCACATATGGCGCGCAGCTGGACGGGTTGAAGGCGGAAATCGCCCGGCTTTCGGCCCAGAACGGCGCGCTTTCGCAAAAGATCGACGATATTGCCGCCGCTGCCGAACGTCGGCTGAGCGTCGCGGCGCAACAGGCCGATGCCGCCGAACAGGCTGCCGAGGCCGAGCGCAAGGCCGCCGCGATCCGCTCGGATCTGGCGGCGATCAAGGTGGCGCTGAACACCGGCCGGCCCTATGCGCAGACGCTGGAAGATCTGCGCGGCGAAGGGGTGGAGGTGCCGCAGGATCTGGCGGCGGGGGCCGATGGTGTGGCCACGCTGGCCGAACTGCGCGCGGATTTCCCCGCAGCGGCGAATGCGGCGATTCAGGCCGATGTGGCGGCCGGCGGCGGGGGGGATATTTTTTCCTCTTTCGGGACGTTCCTGAAATCGCAGGTGGCAACACGATCACTTGAACCGCAGGAGGGGGACTCGGTCGATGCGATACAGTCCCGCGCCGAGGCGGCCCTGAAACAGGATGATCTGGACGCGGCACTGGCGGAGCTGGCGACCCTGCCCGATGCCGCCCGCGCAGCGATGGCCGACTGGATCGCGCGCGCCGAAAAACGCCAGAAGGCCGAAACCGCATTTGCCGCGCTGGCCGGCGCGCTTCAATCTGAATAACGGAGGGCGCTATGCTCTGGTCGCTTGTAAAAGTCGCAATTTTTATCGCTCTGGCAA
>JALWQC010000114.1 GCA_027080755.1 Paracoccaceae bacterium | reverse complement strand
GGCAGGGGTGATAGGCGACATGGCAGGCGGAACATTCATCGGCATAGGTCGGGTCCAGCGGTTCCTGCGGCACACCCAGCCCGGGTTTGGCGGCCAGATCGGTTACGGCCCAAAACGCCCCGCCAAGCCCCAGCAGAACAACCGCCAGCACCGGCCAGACCCGCGCCGCCCTGCGTGGCAGGACATGATCGCCGGCGCGCCGTTCCTTGCGGCCGGTGACCATGGCGGCGGGCAGGTTTTCGCGGGTGCGCAGGCTTTCGAATATCGCACCGGCAATATGCAGGGCGACCAGCGCCAGCAGCCCGTAGGTCAGCCACAGGTGAACGGATTTGCCCGTGCCGCCCAGATCCTGCGTGGTGACAAAGGCCAGCGGCCCGGTCTTGAATACCCCGCCAAGGGTCAGCGTCCCCGTAGCCACCAGCGATATCAAAATACCCAGCAACGCCAGTATCATCACCGCCCCCAGCGGGTTATGGCCAAGGTGACGCGGGGCAAGCCCCTTGCGCAGTTCCTGCAAATGCGCCAGCACGGTTTTGGGCGAGGTGACAAAAGCGGCAAAGCGCGCATAGGTCGTGCCACCGAAGCCCCAGACGATACGGGCAAAAACCAGCGCCGCCACCAGAACGCCGGCAATGATATGCAGCCGGATCCATGTTGCCCCCAGCCACAGGCCGGTCAGCACCGCCACCGTGACGGCCCCCACCAGAACCCAGTGGAAGACACGGACAAATATATCCCAGACGGACACGGTTTCGGGGCGGGTGTGTGACATTGCATTCGCTCGATGTATAAGGAATGGCCGGCGGGCCGTTTCCTTTGAGCTAGGCCATAGGCGCGCCCTGCGAAATAGGCGCATGGTTTGAAATTTCCGACAATTTTACCCCTACAACCAAAGTTATACGCTATCTTTTGCCACCAAATGCCACATTTGTTCCCCTTCCGTGCGGACAACGGAACGGTTCGGGCCGCGCGGCCTTGACAAATCCGTCGCAAACGGGTGTATCGGCACGGTTATTATCCAACCCCTGAAGGGACTCGTCATGCACGCTTTTCGCACACATAAATGCAACGAACTAACGGCCGCCAATGTTGGCGATACTGTCCGCCTGTCGGGGTGGGTGCATCGTGTGCGCGACCACGGCGGGGTTCTGTTTATCGACCTGCGCGACCACTACGGCATCACACAGGTTCTGGCGGACGAGGATTCGCCGGCCTTCGAGGCCCTGGAAAAGGTGCGCTCGGAATGGGTGATCCGCATTGACGGCACGGTCAAGGCCCGCGACCCCGAGCTGGTAAACGAAAACATCCCCACCGGCGAGATAGAGGTGTTTATCCGCGATATGGAAGTCCTCGGCGCGGCGGAAGAGCTGCCGCTTCAAGTCTTCGGAGAGCCGGACTTCCCCGAGGAAACCCGCCTGAAATACCGTTTTCTGGACCTGCGCCGCGAAAGCCTGCACAACCGCATGATGCTGCGCTCCAACGTGATTGCCAGCCTGCGCCGGCGCATGATGGATCAGGGGTTCAACGAATACCAGACGCCGATCATCACCGCCAGCTCCCCCGAAGGGGCGCGGGACTTTCTGGTGCCGAGCCGCCTGCATCCGGGCAAGTTCTACGCCCTGCCCCAGGCCCCCCAGCAGTTCAAACAGATGATGATGGTGGCGGGATTCGACAAATATTTCCAGATCGCGCCCTGCTTCCGCGACGAGGACCCGCGGGCCGACCGCTCCCCCACCGATTTCTACCAGCTGGATATGGAAATGTCCTTCGTCACCCAGCAGGATGTTTTCGACACCATCGAACCGGTCATGATCGGCACATTCGAGGAATTCGGTGGTGGCCGTCCGGTCAACCACGACATCCCGCAGATTTCCTACAAGGATGCGGCGCTGTGGTATGGCTCGGACAAG
>JALWQC010000113.1 GCA_027080755.1 Paracoccaceae bacterium | reverse complement strand
GTGTTAAGGGCGTTCAGGCCCATTTCGCCCGGGTGGAAGCTTTCGCAGGGGGCGCCTTCGGCAAAGACGATTTCGTGGGTGTCGAACATCATGTGGAAATATTCGACCTCGCCACCCTCGCGCCGGTAGATCGTGTCGCCGTTAACCAGATGGGTGGCGGCGGCGAGGACCTGCGGTTCGCCGAACAAAAGCTCGGCCTTCCAGCCGGAAACCAGCATGCGGTGTTGAGGCGAGACGAGCAGCTCGCGGCTGTTGCCGAGCGCGCCTTTGGTAATCACCACCGGCGCCAGTTTGCCCGTTGCCGGAACAGTGGTGGAGCCGATCCAGCGTATTTCCTGCGTGCCGTGATCCAGCGTCCGCACCGGATCGCCCGCCTTCAGCGTTTCAATGGCCACCGGCCCCGCGGGCGTGTCGATCAATGTGCCGCGGGCGAAACAGACAATCAGAACCGTGCTGGTGGGCGTGTCGTTCAGGCCGAAATCGACCAGATGCCCGATACCGGTATATCCGTCCCCGTTGAAACTGGTGATCTGGATGTTCTGGATATGCGCCCCGTCCAGAATAGAGTCGCGCGACAAAAAGGTGGCGCCGTCCTGCATCTGGTACAGTTCGATGATGATATTGGACGTGGTGCCGTCGCCATAGGTCACAACGGCATTATAGGTTGCCTCTGCATCCAGCGTGGTGTTGTGGGTTACCCCGCCAAGGGTGTAGGATATCGGTTCGGCCGGATAGCCATAGTCGTCATCCCGGATCACACCGTCGTTATTGGTGTCATTGACGGTAATGGTTTCCAGCGACATTACAGAGTTGTCGTAATTTCCGATCGGGATATTGTCGTGTTCATTGGTATAGTTCCCCTCGTTCGTGTCGAGCGGGGAAAAATTACCGATATAGATCCACTGTGTGCTGTAGGTGGCCATTGCCCTGCGCCTGTTACTTGTTAATCGCCCTTTTATCTATAGAAACCTTAAGAAAATGTCAATCTGCGCAGGGCGGGGGCAAAACGTCTGCACCATCTTGCACCTTGGGCGCGACATCGCTAAACCCTTGCCTGAACAAAACCCATCGGGAAAGCATCATGTCGATTGATAAAGAAACCGCGCGCAAGGTTGCGCATCTGGCCCGTATCGAGGTCGCCGAGGACGCGTTGGAGCCGCTGGCAGGGGCCCTGTCCAACATCCTCGATTTCATGGAACAGCTGAACGAGGTCGATATCGAGGGGGTGGAGCCCATGTCCTCGGTCACGCCGATGGCGCTGAAACGGCGCGCGGATGTGATCAATGACGGCGGCTATCCCGAAAAGATCCTGGCCAATGCGCCGGACGCCCGCGAAGGCTTTTTCGCGGTTCCGAAAGTGGTGGAGTAAACCATGAGCGACCTTTCCAAACTGACGATTGCCGATGCCCGGGACGCTATGCGTGCGGGGGAATTCACCGCTGTCGAGCTGACCGAACAGTATCTGGCCGCCATTGACGGCGCCGACCGGCTGAACGCCTTTTCCACCAAAACGCCCGAAATTGCGCTGGAACAGGCCCGCGCGGCCGATGTGCGGATCAGGGCCGGGGATGCGCCGGACATGTGCGGTATTCCGCTGGGGATCAAGGACCTGTTCTGCACCAAGGGCGTGCAGACGCAGGCGGCCAGCCATATTCTGGACGGGTTCAAGCCGGAATACGAAAGCACCATCACCAGCCAGCTGTTCGATGCCGGCGCGGTGATGCTGGGCAAGCTGAACATGGATGAATTCGCGATGGGGTCGTCCAACGAGACGTCCTATTACGGTCCGGCCGTCAGCCCGTGGAAACGGGCCGGCGAGGATACGGACCTGACGCCGGGGGGGTCTTCGGGCGGCTCGGCGGCGGCGGTTGCGGCGGATTTGTGTCTGGGCGCAACGGGGACGGATACGGGC
>JALWQC010000112.1 GCA_027080755.1 Paracoccaceae bacterium | reverse complement strand
CTATGGCACTATGTTTGTGAATGTGGTCGGCTCTTTTGTGATGGGGTTGCTGGCGGTGTATCTGATGGAACGCATGGATGGTAGTTTCGGGCGCTTTGCCCCGTTTCTGATGACCGGCGTCATGGGCGGTTTCACGACATTCAGCGCCTTTTCGCTGGATGCCCTTTATCTGATCGAACGGGGGCGTTTTGGCGCGGCCACGTTATATATGGGCGGCTCGGTGTTTCTGGCACTCGGCGCGCTTTACATTGGTATGACATTGGCAAGGAGCCTGACATGAGCGGCGTTCACATACGCGAAGTAGATGCAGACGGGGACGACCAGCGGCTGGATCGCTGGTTCCGCCGGATTTTTCCGCACGTCCCGCAGGGGCGCATCGAAAAGATGTGCCGCAAGGGCGAAATCCGTGTCGAAGGCGGGCGGGTCAAGCCCTCTACCCGTCTGGTAGAGGGGCAGAAGGTCCGCATCCCGCCGCTGCCCACCCCCGACGAGGCCGCGAAAAAACGGGCCGAGCGGGTGCATGTTTCCGAGGCCGACGCAAAGATGATCCAGTCCTGCGTGATCTACAAGGACGACGATATTATCGTGCTGAACAAGCCCGCCGGTCTGGCGGTGCAGGGGGGATCGAACCAGACGCGCCACGTTGACGGCATGGCCGAGGCCCTGCGTTTCGGGCTGGAGTCCAGGCCCAAGCTGGTGCACCGGCTGGACAAGGATACCTCGGGGGTGTTGCTTCTGGCGCGCAACGGGCAGGCGGCCAAGGGGCTGACGCAGGCGTTTCGTAACAAGTTCACGCAGAAAATATACTGGGCGCTGGTGGCGGGGCACCCCGAACAGCAGGTCGGCACCATCCGTTTCGGTCTGGTGAAACAGGCCGGCCACGGCCCGCACGGGGCTGGCGAAAAGATGATCTGCATCCCCCCGCGCGAGATTGACGAAACCCCCGGCGCCAAGCGCGCCACCACCGATTTCGTCGTGATCGAAACGGTGGGCAAACGCGCCACATGGCTGGGGCTGGCCCCGATCACCGGCCGCACCCACCAGCTGCGCGCGCATCTGGCCGAAATCGGCTGCCCGATTGCGGGGGACGGCAAATACGGCGGCTCCTCGCAGGTGAACGAGGGCGACGGCTGGGGCGCACAGCTGGGCGGGGCGATCACAAAGAAAATGCAGTTGCATGCACGCTCCATCCGTCTGAAGCATCCGCGCAGCGGCAAGGAAATGTTTTTCGAGGCCCCGCTCCCCGATCACATGCAACGCACATGGGATTTCTTTAACTGGAACCTGAAATGGGCCCCCAAAGACCCCTTCGAGATCTACGAATGAGCGACCTGCGCCTTGTGGTGTTCGACATGGACGGCACCCTGATCGACAGCCAGAACGTGATTATTGCCGCGATGGCGCGGGCCTTTGACAAGATGGGCCTGCCGCGGGCCGGGGATGCGGCCGTGCGCGGCATTATCGGCCTGTCGCTGGAAGAAGCGGTGCAAACCCTGGCGCCGCATTTGACCATGGCCGAGGCGGTGGAAGGGGCGAATCTGTATCGGCAGGGCTTTGTCGATCTGCGCGCCGAGGGCGGGGCCGAGGCTGCTGCCCCCCTTTATGACGGGGCGCTGGCGGCGCTGGAACGCCTGCACGCACAGGACGAAACCCTGCTTGGCGTGGCGACCGGCAAGGCGCGGCGCGGGCTGGAACATGCCTATAAAACCCATGATATCGGGCGCTTTTTTGTCACCAGCCAGACGGCGGACAACCACCCGTCCAAGCCGCACCCTTCTATGTTGTATCAATGTTTGGCCGATACCGGATGCGAGGTCGGGCAGGCGGTGATGGTCGGGGATACGGCATTCGATATCGAAATGGGCAAGGCCGCCGGTTTCACCACCATTGCCGTGACATGGGGCTATCACCCGCTGGACCGCCTGCAAGCGGCCGGCGCGGATTTTGTGATCGACCGTTTCGACGATCTGGACGCAACACTTGATGAAATACGGGGGCAGGGATGAAGAACACGCCGCTTAACAAGCGATTTTGGAAAACGGTGGCGACGCGCCCCGAACAGGACGGCTTTGCTATTCTGCTGGACGACCGCCCGCTGAAAACGCCGCTGAAGGCCCCGCTTCTGGCCCCGACGCAGGCACTGGCTGAGGGGATCGCGGCCGAATGGGACGCGGTAGAGGACAAGATCGACCCGCGCCGGATGCACCTGACCCGCTGTGCCAATGCCACCATCGACAAGGTGATGCGGGAACGGGATTCCGTGGCGCGGATGCTGGCGGAATACGGGGGGACGGACCTGTTGTGCTATCGCGCGGAATCCCCCGAGGGGCTGGTAAAACGGCAGGCCGCAGCATGGGATCCGCTGTTGCAATGGATGCAGGAAGCCCACGGGGTTGAACTGCACCCGGTCAGCGGAATCATGTATGTGGCGCAGCCGGAAGAGGGGCAGAAAAAGCTGCTGGAAAAGGTGCAGACCTTTGCCCCGTGGGAGCTGACGGCCTTTCACGATCTGGTGACGATTTCCGGCTCTCTGGTGTTGGCACTGGCGGTGGTCGAAGGGTTTTTGACACCGGAGGAGGCCTGGGAAGCCTCGCGCGTGGATGAAAAATGGCAAGAGGAATTGTGGGGCGTTGACGATGAAGCGGCCGAGGCTGCGGCGCTGAAAAAAGCCGATTTCCTGAAGGCCGCGCGGCTGCTGGATCTTTTGCAGGGCTAGGCGGGGGCGGCCCCTCGAAGAATCGCCCGAATCCTGCGGTTTTCCGGCGGGGCTTGCGGGACGGCTTGCCCCTGATCGCGGAAAATTTTGAAAAATATTCGACATATTCAAAAAAAACCGTCGCGGGCAGTTTAATTCAGAACTGTGATGCGTCTTATCACGGGGTGTTAATTGTTCCTTAATGGTCGCAAGTGTTGACCTATCTTCGGGCAACGCCAAGGAGCACCAGTCTGTCGCGCCCCAGCTTTGCACCAGACGGCCCGTAATTCAGTGTGCCGTGGTATGCAACGGCGGGCTTTTCCGAAGTGCGAGCGTAGACAAGCGCTTTTTGTGTCAGGGGTGCCAGCGGATTACCGCATAACGGGCGTCGGGGACGTCGCGTCACGAAAACGGGTCATGAATACTGACATATTGCTCGGGCGATGTGTTTTACTTGACCAGACCCCCTACAATTGTCCAAACTGCACCTGTTGCGGCCCTTGGCTGCGCATTAACACTAGGTTCCGGTCAACAGGCCGGTCTTCTGCCCGGTTTTCCGGGCGATCACCAGGATGAGGTAAATATGAAAAACACTGTATTGTTTGGCACAGTCGCTGCTGCCAGTCTTGCAGCTGGTCTGGCTTCCGCCGGCACGCTGGATGACGTGAAAGCAAAGGGCGAACTGGCCTGTGGCGTTTCCACCGGTCTCGTGGGCTTTGCTGCTCCGGACGCAAACGGTAACTGGGAAGGCTTCGACGTTTCTGTATGTCGCGCCGTTGCAGCTGCTGTTCTGGGTGACGCGAACGCTGTCAAATTCGTTCCGACCACCGGTAAAACACGTTTCACCGCGCTGGCTTCCGGCGAAGTCGACATGCTGGCCCGTAACACCACCTGGACGTTCTCCCGTGACGTTGACCTGAAGTTCACCTTTGTTGGCGTGAACTACTACGACGGTCAGGGCTTCATGGTTCCCAAGGAACTGGGCGTTTCCTCGGCCAAAGAACTGGACGGCGCAACGGTTTGTATCCAGACCGGCACCACCACCGAGCTGAACCTGGCGGACTTCTTCCGTTCCAACGGCATGTCCTACGAGCCGGTTCCGATCGAAACCAACGCCGAAGCACAGCAGCAGTTCCTGTCCGGTGCCTGTGACGTGTTCACCACGGACGCATCCGGCCTGGCCGCTACGCGTGCGACTTTCGAAAATGCAGACGATTACGTTCTGCTGCCGGAAATCATTTCGAAAGAGCCGCTCGGTCCGCTCGTTCGTCAGGGTGACGAGCAGTGGGGCGACATCGTTCGCTGGACTCTGAACGCGCTGATCTCTGCTGAAGAGCTGGGTATCACCTCCGCCAACATCGAAGAGATGTCTGCCGGCACCAACAATCCGGAAATCAACCGTATCCTCGGCACCGAAGGTGACCTGGGCGGCATGTTCGGTCTGGACAAAGAGTGGGCCAAGCGCGCGATTGCCGCAAACGGCAACTACGGCGAGATCTTCGAGAAGAACATCGGCGAAAACACTGCAATCGGTCTGGCCCGTGGCCTGAACGCACAGTGGAAACAGGGTGGTCTGATCTACTCCCCGCCGTTCCGTTGATCTGAACGACACTACCGGGGCGCGCCATTGGTGCGCCCCAACCATATCTTCTTTACTTTTTATCGAACCGTGACCAGCTGGCAGAGGGGCCAACCCCTCGCAAGGATGCTGTCCGGTTCTCTTCAGGAGGGGTTACGCCGTGGCAATGGCCGACCAGGAAGCAAAACAGTCGTTCCGGCTTAGTATGCTCATTTATGATTCTCGCTATCGGGCAATGACCATCCAGGTTGTTGCGCTGATCCTGTTTATTATCGGGGCTGGATGGCTGGTGAACAACGCCGCGCAGAACCTTGCGGCGCTGGGTAAACCGCTAAGCTTCGGTTTCCTGTCGCAACCGGCAGGCTATGACATCAACCAGCGTCTGATCGAATACACATCGCAAAGCACCCACGGGCGCGCCGCGATTGTCGGCTTGCTGAACACGCTGCTTGTGGCGACAGTGGGCTGTATTCTGGCAACGATTCTGGGGGTTACCATCGGCGTGCTGCGCCTGTCGAAAAACTGGCTGGTTGCCCGTTTGATGACCGTCTACATCGAAACCTTCCGTAACGTTCCGGTGCTGCTGTGGATCGTGTTCACCATGGCCATCTTTATCGAGGTTTTCCCGGCCCCGCGTGAATTCAAGGGCGCCGACCCGAGCGCGACCATGAAGCTGTGGGACAGCGTTGCCCTGACCAACCGCGGGGTGTTCATCCCCAAGCCGGTCTTCGAATCCGGTTCCGGTATTGTCGGCATCGTGTTCCTGCTGTCGCTGGTCGGCATCTGGTTCTTCCGTCGCTGGGCGCGTGCCAAACAGGAAGCAACAGGGGTTATCCTGCCGACTTTCTGGATCAGCCTCGGCATCTTTTTCATTCCGGCGATTGCCACACAGATCATTCTGGGCAACCCGATCAGCCTGGAATATCCGGTGCTGAAGGGCTTCAACTTCAAGGGCGGTCTGCATTTGCGCAACTCGTTCCTGTCGCTGACGGCGGCGCTGGTGATCTATACCTCTGCTTTCATCGCCGAGGCGGTGCGCTCCGGTATCATGGCCATTTCCAAAGGCCAGACAGAGGCCGCGGCCGCGCTGGGCCTGCGGTATAACCGGATCATGTCGCTGGTGATTCTGCCCCAGGCGATGCGGGTTATCATTCCGCCGCTGATTTCGCAGTATCTGAACCTGACCAAGAACTCCTCGCTGGCGATTGCCGTAGGCTATATGGATATCACGGGGACCCTGATGGGGATCACCCTGAACCAGACCGGCCGCGAGATGGAAACCGTTCTGCTGACGATGCTGATCTATCTGACGATTTCGTTGATCATCTCGACGGCGATGAACGTCTACAACAACTCTATAGCCTTGAAGGAGCGGTGATATGAAAGAACTGTCTTATGTCCGCACCGAAATGCTGCCCGAGCAGGCCCCGCCTCCGGGGCAGACAGGTGTTGTCCGCTGGATCCGGGAAAACCTGTTTTCCGGCTGGCTGAATTCAATCCTGACTCTGGCCGCGATCGCCGCTGTCTATTTCGCCCTGAAGGCCATCATCCCCTGGGCTTTCGACAGCACATGGAATGCGAATTCCCTTAGCGAATGTCGTGAAACGGCCCCCGGTGCCTGCTGGGCGGTTATCCACGAACGTTGGCCCCAGTTGTTGTTCGGTTTCTATCCGAACGGCAATGACGGCCATCCCGACCAGCGCTGGCGCATTGTTGTGGCCTTTATCCTGCTGATCGTCGCGGTTGCGCCGGTGTTGTTTGACAAGCTGCCGCGCAAGATGATCTGGTTCTCGGCGGTCTATCCCTTCGTCGGTTTCTGGCTGCTTTGGGGTGGCACGATCTGGGGGCCGCTGATGGTTCTGGCCGGTTTTGTGCTTGCCTATTTCACCTACCGTATTGTGGCTGCGATTGGCGGTAATTTGCTGGGGGTGATTGTTGCCATTCTGGTTCCTGTCATCTGGTGGCTGTTCCTTGCCGGTCCGATAACGGGTGTTCTGAACGGTATCGCCAATATCGGCCTGCCCGATGTTCCGTCCTCCAAATTCGGCGGGCTGGCGCTGTCCGTGACAATCGGGGTTGCCGGGATCGCCCTGTCCTTCCCGCTGGGCGTTTTGCTGGCGCTGGGGCGTCAGTCGAACCTGTTCATCATCAAGACCCTGTCGGTCGGCTATATCGAATTTATTCGGGGCGTGCCGCTGATCACCTTGTTGTTTGTGGCATCGGTTCTGCTGAACTACTTCATGCCGCCGGGCACCAGCTTTGACATCATCTTGCGTGTTGTCATTATGGTAACCCTGTTCGCAGCCGCCTATATGGCCGAGGTTATCCGTGGCGGACTTGCCGCGTTGCCCCGTGGCCAATACGAGGCAGCCGACGCGCTTGGTCTTGACTACTGGAAGGCAAACCGCCTGGTTATCATGCCGCAAGCCCTAAAGATTTCGATCCCGGGGATTGTCGGCACCTTCATCGGCCTGTTCAAGGATACAACGCTTGTGTCCATTATCGGGCTGATGGATCCGCTGGCACTGACCAACGCAATCCGGGCCGACCAGGACTGGAACGGTATCGTATGGGAACTCTACCTGTTCGTTGCATTCCTTTTCTGGATCTTCACATTCTCCATGTCCCGTTATTCCATGTATCTGGAGCACAAGCTCCATACCGGACACTAATCAGGAGCACTTAACAAAATGTCTACAACTACTGAAAATACGAACGCTGGCTCCGGCATGGAAATTTCCGACGAGGTAGCCATCCAGATCACCAAGATGAACAAATGGTACGGGGCTTTCCACGTTCTGCGTGACATCGACCTGACTGTTTATCGCGGCGAACGCATCGTTATTGCAGGGCCTTCCGGTTCCGGTAAATCAACGCTGATCCGTTGCATCAACCGTCTGGAAGAACACCAGAAGGGCGACATCATTGTTGACGGGACCGAGCTGACCTCGGACCTGAAAAACATCGACAAGATCCGCCGCGAGGTTGGCATGGTGTTCCAGCACTTCAACCTTTTCCCGCATCTGACGATTCTGGAAAACTGCACGCTGGCCCCGATCTGGGTGCGTAAAACGCCCAAGAAAGAGGCCGAGGAAATCGCGATGCACTTCCTGGAAAAGGTCAAGATCCCCGAGCAGGCCAATAAATACCCCGGCCAGCTTTCGGGCGGTCAGCAGCAGCGTGTGGCGATTGCCCGCTCGCTGTGCATGAAGCCGCGCATCATGCTGTTCGACGAGCCGACCTCGGCCCTGGACCCGGAAATGATCTCCGAGGTGCTGGACACGATGGTTGAGCTGGCCGAAGAAGGCATGACCATGCTGGTGGTGACCCACGAGATGGGCTTCGCCCGCAAGGTGGCCAACCGCGTGATCTTTATGGATGCAGGCCAGATTGTTGAACAGAACGACCCCGAGAACTTCTTCAACAATCCGCAGAATGAACGCACCAAGCTGTTCCTGAGCCAGATTCTGGGTCACTAACGCTTTACCTCCCCGCAAGGGGGCATTACGAACTGGAAGGGCGCGACTGGCTATGCTATGTCGCGCCCATTCTATA
>JALWQC010000111.1 GCA_027080755.1 Paracoccaceae bacterium | reverse complement strand
CCGGCCAAACGCAGGTAAGGGATACAGCATGACACGCCCCGTTGTCGGAATCATCGGAAACCTTCAGGTCATTGGCGGGGATTATGCCGTGCAGGCCGTGGGTATTATGAACATCGATGCCATGACGACGGCGGCCGATGCCTTGCCCCTGATCGTGCCGGCCATGCCGAGCATTGGTTCGGTCGCGGAAATTCTGGCCACTTGCGACGGGTTTCTGTTTACCGGCGGGCGCCCCAACGTGCATCCCAAACACTATGGCGAGCAAGAGACAGAGGCCCACGGGACCTTTGACCTCGACCGTGATGCAGTGACGCTGCCGCTGATCCGGCTGGCGGTCGAGGCGGGAAAACCTATCCTCGGGATCTGTCGCGGTTTTCAGGAAATGAACGTGGCTTTCGGCGGAACATTACACCCGGAAATCCGCGATCTGCCCGGCCGGATGAACCACCGTATGCCGCCGGAGGGAACGCAGGCCGAGAAATTCGCGCATCGCCATACGGTTACGCTGGATCCGGACGGAGAATTCGCCCGTATTTTCGGCAATGATGAGGTTATGGTTAATTCGTTGCACGGGCAGGGGATTTGCAAACCCGGCCCGCGTGTGATTATCGAGGGCCGCGCCAGCGACAACACCCCCGAGGCGATCCGCATTGCCGGCGCGCCGGGGTTTGCGCTGGGGGTGCAGTGGCATCCCGAATATAACGCCGCCCATGACGAGGTGTCCCGCCCGCTTTTCGCCGCCTTTGGTGAGGCCCTGCGCGCCTATCGTAACCGCTGATATTTTTCGCGTTTGAATGTCCGGCAGGGGATTTACCCCTGAAAAGACGGGGGTTTTTGCCAAAGAAAAAGAACCACTAAACCGGTTTAGTGGTTCTTTAAGGTTTTCAACAACACACGGAAAAACAACGAAAAATTCCGAAATTTCCGGATTTTCACCCGTGCGGTTTACCAAATATTAACCGGTATTTCCTGCCGGTAAGGCGCCACTCAGGCCTCGTCATCCCATTGCCAAAGGGCGGGAACGAAACGGTAGTTTTCCCCCTGCGCCATAACATAGCCGACTCCCGGGAAAGGAAAGTGGAAGCCCAGAACCGCCATGCGGTCCGCTGCCGTTTGGTCCAGAAGACGCCGGCGGGTTTGTACGGTCAGGTCGCCATCGGCGTCGAAACCGCTATACCATGTCGGCTGTTCAAAGCTGATGTAGGCATGCGTAACCGCGTCCCCGAAAACCATCAGGCTTTCCCCGTTGCTTTCTACCATCAGCGACATATGCCCCTGCGTATGGCCCGGAGTGTCGATCATATGCAGCCCCGGCGCCACCTCGTGACCGTCGGAGACATGTTGCAAAATCGGATCGGCAGCGGTTAGCGAATTCACGGCCCCCAGAACGACTTGCTGCAGGGTCGGACTGACCTCGTTCACACGGTCCGGTTTCATCCACCAGTCGTATTCCGTTGCGCCGATCAGATATTGCGCCTGCGGGAAAATCGGTTCGTCGAAATCGTCGCGGATTGCCCAGATATGATCCGGGTGGGCATGGGTCAGCACCACATGCGTGATGTCGTCGGCATTGATTCCGGCCGCTTCCAGATTGGACGGCATATGGCCGGAGGTTTCAAAGAACCGCTCCCCGCCGCCAACATCGACGATCACCTTGGCATCGCCCAGTTCGATTACGACGTTGTTCATATGGGCGTAGTGTGTGGTTGTATCCAGAAAAAACCGCTCCAGAAAGGCCTTTACCTCGGCTTCATTCGCGTTCACCCCCAACCCGCGGGCCGAGCTGGTGAAATGTCCGTCGGAAATCACAGTGACGCGCGCATCCCCGACCATAAAGCGGAAAAATCCGGGGGCCTGTCCGCTTTCGGGCGGGCGGGTTTGCCCTGCGGCCGGACGGGCGAGGGCGGTTTCGGCGG
>JALWQC010000110.1 GCA_027080755.1 Paracoccaceae bacterium | reverse complement strand
GGCGGGGACGTTTTCGGGGGCACAGGCCAGCAGATAGCGCGCCTGATCCTCGCCATAGAACCAGCCGGCGCCTTCGCCTGTCAGCGTCACGCCCTGATCCGAGGCCAGCGCCATTTCCGCCGCCGCCACGGCCAGCCCGCCGTCGGACAGGTCGTGCGCTGCCGTGATCAGGCCCGCCGCCTTGGCCGCGCGCACGGTTTCGCCGGCGCGCCGTTCCGCAGCCAGATCGACATGGGGGGCGTCGCCGTCCTCGCGCGCGAACACCTCGGCCAGAAGGGCGGACTGGCCCAGATGGCCTTTGGTGTCCCCGATCAGCACCAGCGCGTCGCCGGCCTGCGGGGCAATGCGGATCATTTCGTCCAGCGAGGCCATAATCCCCACCGCGCCGATGGTCGGTGTGGGCAGAATGCCGGTGCCGTCGGTTTCGTTATACAGGCTGACATTGCCCGAAACGATGGGCATATCGAGGGCGGCGACAGCCTCGCCGATGCCTTTGATACAGCCGACGAACTGGCCCATGATCTCGGGCTTTTCGGGGTTGCCGAAGTTGAGGTTATCCGTCGTGGCCAGCGGTTTCGCCCCCGTGGCACAGAGGTTGCGATAGGCCTCGGCCACGGCCTGCTTGCCGCCCTCGAAGGGGTTGGCAAAGCAATAGCGCGGGGTCACATCCGAGGTAAACGCCAGCGCCTTTTCGCTGCCATGCACCCGCACAACCCCCGCATCCGCGCCCGGACGCACCACCGTATCGGCGCCGACCATATGGTCATACTGCTGCCAGACCCAGGCACGCGAGGCATAATTCGCGCTGCCCATGATGGTCAGCAGCGCCGCCGCCATATCCACCGGCGGCACATTGACCAGCGCGGGGCGTTTGGGCGTTTCCACCCAGGGGCGGTCGTATTCGGGGGCCTCGCCGGACAGGGCCGCAAGGGGCAGATCGCCCACAAGTTCGCCGTTCAGACGCAGGATAAACCGGTCCTCGGCAATCGTATGCCCGACGATGGCGAAATCCAGATCCCATTTGTCGAACACCGCCTTGGCGACATCCTCTTTTTCGGGGTTGAGCACCATCAGCATGCGTTCCTGACTTTCGGAAAGCATCATTTCATAGGCGGTCATGTTTTCCTCGCGCACGGGGACCTTTTCCAGATCGAGCGCAACGCCCAGCCCCCCCTTGTCGCCCATTTCCACGGCCGAGCATGTCAGCCCCGCCGCGCCCATATCCTGAATGGAGACCACGGCGCCGGTCTGCATCAGCTCCAGCGTGGCCTCCATCAGACGTTTTTCGGTGAAGGGGTCGCCAACCTGCACCGTGGGGCGCTTTTCCTCGATTGTGTCGTCGAACTCGGCACTGGCCATCGTCGCCCCGCCCACCCCGTCACGGCCGGTCTTGGCGCCCAGATAGACCACCGGCATATTGACGCCCGAGGCGGCGGAATAGAAAATTTCATCCGTATTGGCGATGCCCGCGGCAAAGGCGTTTACCAGACAGTTGCCGTTGTAGGATTTGTGGAACCGCACCTCGCCGCCCACGGTAGGAACGCCGAAACAGTTGCCGTAACCGCCGATCCCCTCGACCACACCATTGACCAGCTGGCGGGTTTTGGGGTGGGACGGTTCCCCGAAGGACAGCGCGTTCATCGCCGCCATCGGGCGCGCGCCCATGGTAAAGACGTCGCGCAGAATGCCGCCCATGCCGGTGGCGGCGCCCTGGTAGGGCTCGATATAGGAGGGGTGGTTGTGGCTTTCCATTTTGAACACCACACACTGGCCGTCGCCGATATCGACAATGCCGGCGTTTTCCCCGGGGCCGCAAATCACCTGCGGGCCTTCGGTGGGCAGGGTGCGCAGCCATTTTTTCGAGGACTTGTAGGAACAGTGTTCGTTCCACATGGCGGAAAAAACGCCCAGTTCCGTGAAG
>JALWQC010000109.1 GCA_027080755.1 Paracoccaceae bacterium | reverse complement strand
GTCCAGCTCCGTGCGGCTGTCCACCACCACGCAGCGTTTGTCCATGCCCGCCAGTACCCAGGCGTTCTGTTCGATCGACAGCAAGCCGATGCGCCGGTCGGCCAGCGGGTGGCGGGCGTGGGGGGCGGCCTCCTGCGCCTTTTCAAGGCAGATAATCGCCGGAAATTCCTGCGCCGCAATCGCGTCCAGCCAATCCTTCAGCCCGTCCCCGTGCAGCACCACGTTGGACAGAAACACCACCAGCGGATGCGGGGTGTCGTCACCGGTTTCCACCGGCTCTACCGGATGCAGGGCCTGCGCCGCGCCGCTTTGGCCACGCACGATCTCGATGCCCAGCGTGCCCGGAATGCGGTCCAGCTTTTCGATGCGCACAAAGGCGCGGATCACGCGGGGGTCTTCCAGACAGCGCTCGGCAATACGCTCGGCCAGGGTTTCCAGCAGGTTGATGCGTTCCGTGGACAGTTGCAATTCAATCGCCTCGATGATCGAATCATAGGAAATCACCTTGTCCACATCGTCGCTTTGCGCGGCGGTGGTGTGGCGGACCTCCAGCACAACATTGAAGCGCACGCGCTGTTTTACGCCGCGCTCCGACTGGAAGGCGCCGATTTCCACCTCGCGCAGGTAGTCGCGCACCGAAATCCGGTCGAGCGGGTCCCCCCCGCTGGTAGCAGCCGCCCGCACATGGGGCAATTCAAAGGCAATGGCGGTTTCGTCCATACTCGGCTCCGCTGGTTGTGAGAGTGTCTCATACGGTGTTAACCGGTTTCGGGCAAGTCCGCTGCGCGGCATATTGCGCATTCCGGATGCGGGATAGGAAACGGGATTGAGCGCCCTGCGGTGATATGGTAATAACCACTTGTAACCGGTGTTTCGCACAACCAGTAGATGAAGCCCCCGAAAAGAAGACTGGATGAAAATGCCCAAACTATACCGAATGTCCCTGCTGGCGCTGGGTCTGGCCCTAGCCGGAATCGCCAGCGGTGCCAATGCCGCCTGTTCCCCCGGCGCCCTGCCCGCCGAAGCAAACCGCGTTATCAATACCGGCCGCCCGGATACGGCGCTGTTTGACGCTGCCGTGCGCTATTACGCCAATGTGCAGCGCTGCAAGAACGGGCGCGCGCCTTTTGCCGCGGATCCCAACCTGCTGGGTGCGGCGGTGGCGCATAGCAAATATATGGCCAAAGCCAACAATATGACCCATGAATCCACGCAACGCGGCATGCGCACGCTGGGCGACCGGATGCACAGGTTCCAGGTGGCCATGCGCACGGCCGGGGAAAATATTGCCCAGAATTTCGTCTATGCCCTGACCGGCCGCCCCATTTCCGCCAAGACGCGCGGGCGCTGCAAGTTCACCTATGCCAACGGGCAGCCGGTGCCGGCGCACAGCTATGCCTCGCTGGCGCAGGAACAGGTGGCGAACTGGATGGCCTCGCCCAAGCACCACAAGAACCTGATGAACAAACGCTTCAACCGCATCGCGACCGGTCTGGCCTATGCGCCGGACAACCAGACATGCGGGCGGATCTATATGGCGCAGGATTTCGCCGGCGGCTGAGCCGCTATTTGCGATAGAAAGAGTGCCGCCCGATCTGGGCTGTTTTCACGAAACTTCGCGCCCAGCTCGGGGAAACCGAGCTGGCGTGGTAATATGTGGCGCCGTTGGTCAGCACCAGCGCCCGCCCGTCCAGCATCATCCGCGCCAGCTTGGCCGCGCGTTCATAGGCGCGTGGCTCGGTGAAATGTTCGGCCTTGCCGTCGCAGTTATAGGAAAACTGGCAGGCGTTGCGCCGCGAGGCCCCCTGCGAGACAACCCCGCAGATCGTATCGGGAAAATCGGCCGAGGCGGCACGGTTCAAAATCACCTCGCCCACGGCAAACTGTCCGGCAAGGGTTTCGCTGCGCGCCTCGAAATACA
>JALWQC010000108.1 GCA_027080755.1 Paracoccaceae bacterium | reverse complement strand
GCGCTATATCTACCCCGACATGGACGAGGCCCGCATCGCACAGCTGATCCATGCGGTATCGCATAATTTCGGGCGCACCTTCACCGAATACCTGTTCAACGCCGATTATGGCCGCCAGCAGGATCTGTTCCATGTCACCGGTGCGGGCTTTGACGCGCTGCGGGCAGCACAGGAACAGGGCAAGGGCGCGATCCTGATCACCGGCCATTACGGCCAGTGGGAGGCCGGGCGCCACTATTGCAAGGCGCAGGGGATAGAGGTAGGTGGCATCTACCGCCCCAACAACAACCCTTATTTCGAGCGCCTGCACGAACGCGCCCTGAAACAGGCCGGCGGGCCGCTGTTTCCTGTCGGGCGCAAAGGCACGATAGAAATGGTGCGCCATCTGAAGAACGGCGGCGTGGCTCTTATTCTGGTGGACCAGAACACCGCAGCCGGAGAGGTCTTCGACTTCCTCGGCAAGCCGGCGCTGACCTCGAAGGTGGCGGCGAAAGTGGCGTTGAAACAGGGGGTGCCGCTGATCCCGTTTTACGGCACCCGCCGCGCCGGCAGTCTGGATATCGACGTGGATTTCGAGCCCCCCCTGACCAGCACAGACGCGGACGAGCTGACACAGGCCATCAACGATTCCCTTGCGGCGCGGGTGCAGGCGCATCCCGAACAGTGGTACTGGCTGCACCGGCGCTGGGGCAAGCTGGACTAACGCCCAAAGCCAACACCGGATTTCCCTGTTTTTTCTGTGTGTTATACGCAAATCCCCCTGTCTACTAACATATGTTAGTAGACATCCCCGCGCGCCGGAAAACCGCCCCTCGAATCCCGTCAAAACTACGTCAGGAAAACCGCTCGCGCAGGGCTTTTTTCTGCACTTTGCCCATGGTGTTACGGGGCAGTGCGTCCAGAAAAACCACATCGCGGGGGCATTTGAATTTGGCCAGCCGGGCCTGCGTCCAGTCCTGCACGGCCCCCGCCGCCAGCGCCGCCCCGTCGGGTGCCACCACCGCCAGCACCCGTTCCCCGAAATCCGCATCCGGCACCCCGATCACCGCGCTTTCCAGCACGCCGGGCATGGCGTCGATCACGTCCTCTACCTCTTTGGGATAGATATTCAGCCCGCCGCTGATCACCAGATCCTTCGAGCGCCCGACAATGGTGACATAGCCGTCCGCATCCCGCATCCCCAGATCACCGGTGATGAACCAGCCGTCGGGGCGCAGCTCTTCGGCCGTTCTTTCGGGCATCTGCCAGTAGCCGGCAAACACATTGTCGCCGCGCACCTCTATCACGCCGATAGCGCCGGTTTCGACCTCGACTCCGCCGGCCATGATCCGCAGCTCCACCCCCGGCAGCGGAAAGCCGACCGTGCCGGCGCGCCGTTCCCCCTCGTAAGGGTTGGAGGTGTTCATATTCGTTTCCGTCATCCCGTAACGTTCCAGCACCCGCAAGCCGGTGCGGCGGAACCAGGCCTCGTGCGTTTGCGTCAGCATCGGGGCCGAGCCGCTGATAAACAGCCGCATGTTGCGCGCCGCCGCCCCCAGCCCGTCCATGTCCAACAGGCGGGTGTAAAACGTCGGCACCCCCATCAGCGCCGTGGCATCCGGCATGGCCTGCAACACGGCCCCGGCATCGAATTTGGGCAGGAATATCACAGAGGCCCCCGCCATCAGCGCCACATTGGTGGCCACAAACAGCCCGTGCGTATGAAACACCGGCAAGGCATGGATCAGCACATCGTCGGGCGTGAAGCGCCAGTAATCCACCAGCGTCAGCGAGTTGGAGGCCAGCGCCCGATGGGTCAGCATCGCCCCCTTGGACCGCCCCGTCGTCCCCGAGGTATACAGAATCGCCGCCAGATCCGTGTCCTTGCGCGCCACCACGGAAAACCCGTCTTGCCGCGCCGCCAGATCCGTCAGGCTGCCCTGCCCC
>JALWQC010000107.1 GCA_027080755.1 Paracoccaceae bacterium | reverse complement strand
CACCCCCTCCAACCTGGCGATCAAGGCCTGTGATGCGGAAAACCGTGCCGTGATTTACGGGGCCAACCTGCCCTTGCTGATCAAACTGGCCAAGACCCGCAACAAGGGGCTGCAAAAAGCGGTCGATATGGCGCTGGATGCGGGCCATAAATACCTGAACTGCACCGAAAAATCCGCAAAAACCGCATGAGGGCGCGATGATCCTGAAGATTCTGAACGAAAAGGGGCTGCACGCCCGTGCATCGGCCAAATTTGTCGAAACCGTCGAAAAATTCGATGCGGATGCCACGGTTCTGCGCGAGGGGATGGAAGCCTCGGGCGACAGCATCATGGGGCTGCTTATGCTGGCCGCCGCGCAAGGCTCCGAAATAGAGGTGATAACCGAGGGACCGCAAGCGCAGGAACTGGCCGAGGCTCTGGCCGCCCTGGTCAACGATTTTTTTGGCGAGGGGAAGTAACCCTATTCCCCGCCAGGAAAAACAAACCCGGCTTCGCGCATCAGACGATCGGAATTGCTTTCCACCACGTCCTCTATTTTTTCCATAAAGGCCCGCAGCTCCAGCCCCGGGGGGATGGGGTCCAGAAATTCCACCACGGCCAGACCCGGCTTGATATAGGGGCTGCGCCGCGCCCAGAACACGCCGCAATTGGTGGCGGCCGGAACAGCCGGCTGGTTCATCTGCGTATACAGAACCCCCGCCCCGACCTTGTAAGGCGCCTTCACCCCCGGCAAAACCCGGGTGCCCTGGGCAAAAATCACCGTCTGCCCGCCCTTGTGGCCCTTTTGCGCGTCGGCCTCGATATGGGCAACCATCTGCTTGATCGCCCCGCCCTTCTTGCCCCGTGCCACCGGCGGACAGCCGATCCGCCAAGCATAAATGCCCAGCACCGGCGCCCAGATCAATTCCCGCTTCATGATGAATTTCACCCGCGGCACCGCCCCTGCGATCATCAGGATATCCAGAAACGACATATGCTTGGACACGATCAGAACCTCGTCTACGGGAACGGTGCCGCGGATCTCCGAGCGCAAACCGCAGCTGACCTTGAACCACCACAGGGCAAAGGCGCAATATTTCCGTATCACCCACAGCGCCCCGTCGCGGGACCAGAAGGCCACCGGCATCATCACCAGCCCCCACAGGAACAGGGTCACATACATGACAAGATTTGCGAATTGCGAGCGTATCAACAGCATATTTCGGCCCCGTGCGGTTATCCTTGCCCCCGTTTATCCAGAGCACCGGAAAATTACAACATACGCAAATATCGACAGGATGCTTGGAAAGGCTTCACCCCAAGGCTAAAACTGGGGTAGGGTGATTCGAAAATCGCGGATTATCATTTGGTTGGGGGATATTATGCGGATTACATGCCCGTCCTGTGGCGCACAATACGAGGTCGATGAAAACGATATTTCGTTTTCCGGCCAGGAAGTGCAGTGCAGCGAATGCGAAACCATCTGGGTCCAGAAACGCGACGGCACGGTTCTGGCGGCCGAGCCCGCGCAAACGCCGGACATGGATGCGCCCGCCGAAGCGCCCGAAAGCCCCGCAAACGTATGGGACGAGATAAGCGCGCTGGCCGATGCCACCAACCAGGACGCGCCCCCCCTGGCGGAGGAAAGCGAAACCTTTACCGGCCAGACGCTGGAAGAGCTGGAAGAAACAATAGAAGAGGCCGTAGAAGTTGCGGCCACACCGGACATCGGTAAGCCCGATAGCGAGATCGCCGAAATCATCGACGCGGCCGACGTTTTCCTTGGCACCACTCCCGATACCGAACAGACCGAAACACCCGAAGACGAACCTTTCTTCGGCCAGCCCCTCGACGCTCTGGAAGAGGTGGAAGAGGTCGTGGCGGAAACGCCGGAACAGGCCCTCGACATCCCCGACACCGTCGAGGACACGCTGGAGGATGTGGACGCCG
>JALWQC010000106.1 GCA_027080755.1 Paracoccaceae bacterium | reverse complement strand
CCCGTGGCGACATCCCCCCCGACAGCCGCCGCACCGGCCGCCCCGACCGCGGCGCCAAGGCCGACACTTTGCAAGGTTGTGTCACAGGCCGAAACAGCCCCCGCGACAAAGACGATAGCCAGAATTTTTCTGAACATGTGGTTTCTCCTTTTATGCACGAACAGCCCGAAGCTGCCTCGGCGCCGGTATAACCGATTTTGCGCAAAAAAACCACTGCCCCCGCCCCGCCGGCGGATTTCCACCCAAAACGCATTACCAGTCCTCCGCGGTTTGCAGGACCTGCGGGAAATTGCGGCGCAGAACGTCCATGTCCAGCCGCAGCAGGGCGTCATAGCTGCGCGGATCGAAAGGATCTTCGGCGGCGACAATCTCGCGCCCGAAAAGCCAGTTGATGCGCCCGGCATCCAGATTGCCGCGCGCAAAAGGTTCCTCGCCGAAATAGTCGTACAGGGCGGCCAGAAATGCCTCGTCCGCGCGCCGGTCGGCGGGGCGGCGGTCGCGGTAGCGTTCGCGCGCCTTCAGTTCGGGAATGTCCTTTTTGGCCGGCCGGCGGATGGTAAACTGCGCATCCGTTCCCGTCAGGCGCGAGGGGAAACCACGGTGTTTCAGCATGGGGTCACCCCCTGCGTCAGTCGTCGTCCTCGCCCAGATTCATGATGGCAATCGCCATAGACACCCCGCCGAAGGTCAGCGAGGCCTGATAGAACAGCAAAAACGTCGCGATCCCCGAATGGTCCGTGGCCAGCTTCGTGCCCAGCCCCAGGAAATCCGTCCAGATCGCCACCAGCACAGTTGTGCAGCCGATGGCGATTCCATTGACCATATGGCGAAACATAAAGCGCACCAGCTTGGGCGGATTTGGCAGTTGCATAGCGGTTTTCCACATTCGGGGACGTGCCCCGTATGTAGCCGGATTCGCCTGTTTTACAAGCGGTATGAATTGTCGCAGGTTCCATTATCCCTGCGCCCGCTCCGCTCCCTCTATACACCATCATTTCTGTTTCCGCTTTTTGACAAGAATACGTTCGAAGTTATCGCCATCTTTCAGCACCTCTATGTTCCCCAATGCCCGCAAATCCGCCAATTGCGCTCCCCGGTCCCTTTTGCGCCGGTCCAGAATAATGGCCCCGTCATCACACAGCTGGTTGCGGAAAAAACCGGTGTATGTGGAAACCGGATAATGAAAACCACAGGACAAAAAGCTTGTCGCCAGAGTGATGCCGTTAAAGCGACCCAGATCCTCTTTCAAAGGGTTGACAGTTTTGATCCTGTCGCCAGCCAAACCATTGTCCTGCAAAAACCTGCGGGCCACGTCCAGACTGGCATATGCGGCCCCTGATCCAGCAAAACCGAAGTGGCGCGCATCATTTTCTTCAATATCGACAAGAAGAATACGGGCGCCGAATGCTCGGCCCAGAAACAGGTCGAACATAGCATACCCACAGCCGATATCCGCGACAAAACCGGTATCCAGCCTATCCAGAACCGGTTTTATCCCGAGAAACTCCGCATAAATTATCGCAGCGGCCCTTCTGGCGATTTCCACACCGAGCTTCTGGACCACAGCCTCCAGCGGCGCGGCATTCCCTGCGCTCCATTCACGGATCAAGCGCCCTGAACGGGGGATATCGAACAAAACCCCGGATCGTTGCAACACGAGGTTCAACAGATCGTTTTCATCGAACGCCCCGAAATCCAGAGCATCGACAACGGACAGATCTATTTCCCCGACCAGTTGGCGCAAATCAGTCATGCTTCCTCACAGCGGAATGTTGTCATGCTTCTTCCACGGATTGTCCAGCTGCTTGTTGCGCAGGCTGGCAAAGGCACGGCAGACGCGTTTGCGGGTGTTGTAGGGCATGATGACCTCGTCTATGAAACCACGCTCGGCGGCGACGAAGGGGTTGGCGAAACGCTCCTCGTAATCCCTGGTG
>JALWQC010000105.1 GCA_027080755.1 Paracoccaceae bacterium | reverse complement strand
TTATCGACGTAATGATGCCCGGCGAGGACGGCTTTGCCCTGACCCGCGACCTGCGCCGCCGGCTGGCCACGCCGATCATCCTGCTGACCGCCCGCGGCGAGGCGGCAGACCGCATCAAAGGGCTGGAGGCCGGCGCCGACGATTACCTGCCCAAACCGTTCGAGCCGCAGGAACTGCTGCTGCGCATCAACGCAATCCTGCGCCGCGTGCCGAAATCCGGCGTTCCGGCAGAGCCACCCAAAACCCTGCAAATGGGCGATCTGCGCTATGACGTCCTGCGTTCGGAATTGTGGCGCGGGGCAGAAAGGATCCGCCTGACCGCCACCGAGGCCGCCCTGATGCGCATTTTCGCCGCCCACCCGCACGCGGCCCTTACCCGTGCCAAACTGGTCGAAGAACTGGGCAAAGGCGGGGAAAACACGCAGGAACGTGCCATCGATGTGCAGATCACCCGCTTGCGGCGCAAACTGGAAAATACACCGAAACGCCCCCGCTACTTGCAGACCGTGCGCGGGGCGGGCTATATGCTGGCACCGGATTAACCCAAAGGAAACATTATGGAAGCCAGAGACAGCAACGGCACGATCATCAACGACGGCGACACGGTGATGGTTATCAAGGACCTGAAGGTCAAGGGCATGTCGAAAACCCTGAAGCGCGGCTCGCAGATCAAGAACGTGCGTCTGACCGGCAACCCCGAACAGATCGAGTGCCGCATCGGCAAATCGACCATTGTTCTGAAAGCCGCCTTTATGAAAAAGGTCTGAATTCAAGGCCCGGAAACATATCCCGGGCCTTATTTTCCGCTACAGCACATAGCGGCTAAGATCGGTGGAGCGCGACAGCTCCCCAAGGTGTTTTTCAACAAAACCGGCGTCTACCGCAACCGTGGTCCCAGGCTTGTCCGGCGCCTCGAAGCTCAGTTCCTCGAACACCCGTTCCAGGATGGTATACAGCCGCCGCGCGCCGATGTTTTCCACCGAACGGTTGACCTCGGCCGCGATATTGGCCAGCGCCTTGATGCCGTCTTCGGTGAAGGTTACCTCTACCTCCTCGGTGGCCATAAGCGCCGTATACTGGCGTGTCAGGGCGTTGTCGGTTTCCGTCAGGATGCGCACGAAGTCATCCTCTGTCAGGGCGCGCAGTTCCACGCGGATCGGCAGACGGCCCTGCAATTCGGGCAGCAGGTCCGAAGGCTTCGCAATGTGGAACGCCCCCGAGGCGATAAACAGGATATGGTCCGTTTTGACGGGGCCGTATTTGGTGGAAACGGTTGTCCCTTCGATCAGGGGTAGCAAATCGCGCTGCACCCCCTCACGCGAGACATCCGCCCCCCGGGCATCCGAGCGCGCGCAAACCTTGTCGATTTCATCCAGAAACACGATGCCGTTCTGTTCCACCGCCTCGATGGCGTTTTTGTTTATAGTTTCCTCGTCCAGCAGCTTGTCGGCCTCTTCCGCGATCAGCAGGTCGTAACTGTCGGCCACCCTGACCTTGCGCCGCTTGGTGCGCCCGCCCATGGCCTGCCCGAAAATATCGCCCAGATTCAGCATCCCCATGCCGGCGCCGGGCTGGCCAGGGATATCCATCATCTGGAGCGGACTGGAGGTATCGGCCAGGTCCAGCTCTATTTCCTTGTCGTCCAGCAATCCCTTGCGCAGCTTGTCGCGGAACATCTCGCGGGTCTGCTCGCGGGCGTCGGTGCCGGCCAGCGCGTCGATCACACGGGATTCGGCGGCGTCATAGGCGCGGGCTTTCACATCCTCGCGCATCTGCTCGCGGGTCATCAGGATGGCGCTGTCCACCAGATCGCGGATGATCTGTTCCACGTCCCGCCCGACATAGCCGACCTCGGTAAACTTGGTCGCCTCGACCTTCAGGAAGGGGGCGTTGGCCAGTTTGGCCAGACGGCGGCTGATCTCGGTCTTGCCGACA
>JALWQC010000104.1 GCA_027080755.1 Paracoccaceae bacterium | reverse complement strand
CGACATCACGGTCCACGTCCTTCATCACATCGAACAGGCGCGAGACAACATGGCTGCCGCTTTCGTAACGGGCCAGCCGCGCCCCCACCTTGCCCTGCTGGAACAGCGCGATGCGGCTCCAGAGAATATCGAAGCGGGTGTTGACCGTATCCGGGTCCCCCTCGGGGCCGGCAATCTGGAATTCCATCAGGGATTCGCGGAAACCGTCCAGTTCCAGTTGCAGCTTGTTCACCGTCCAGGACAGCCCTTCCTGACTGGCCACACGCATGGCCTTCACATCCTGACGGAAGGTATAAACCCCCACACCGGCAAAGCCGATTATCCCCGCAAGGATCGCCAACAGGGCAAGTGTAGGAAGGCTGGGCCGCCTCACCGCGCGGTTATCCGTGTCAATTGCCAGATCAGGCGGTTGTTATAGACGCGATCCTGCAATTCCTTATGATCGGACATCGGATAGATCAGCCAGATCGGCCCCTTGTCGCGCAGGGAAAATTTCTGCCCGTTCATGGTCAGGGCCAGAATCACGTCGTATTCCTGAAAATCCGAGACCGGAATCACGATCGAATAGTCGTTGATCGCGGTAAATTCGGCCGAATCGAAATCATCCCCCAGAAGGGACAGGATATCGCGCGCCAGCGGGCCGGAAAATTCCGCCATGCCGTCGACAAATTCGTTTTCCGTAGAAACCACCACCTGCGGGAAGGCTAAAAGATCCTCCTCGCTCAATTCGATACGGATGTCGTCCTTGGGGTTTTCAAGCGTCAGAACGGTTCCGGCGGACACAGCGCCCCCCCAGAAACCAAGCAAAACAGCAAGAAATACAAATCCCGGATACCGTTTATATTTACCGAACAAACCAAGCATGGTCAGATCCCCCGAGCAATCACCACAGATATGCCTGTTCTAGACAGCACTTCCTAAGAAAAGGTAAAATTTATCAAACACTGACAGATTTTCCCCGAAACCGTCTTTCACATACATATGCCGCCCCACCTTGGCATGAATACACCTTGAAACATTGCAAAATGCAACTGTCTTAGCAAGCATAATATCGACAATTTCCGCGGTATTTTCGACAATTTCGCCGCCCTGCGGTGGCAAGGGGCAGGCAGAAACGGCCCGCCCCCGCGTATCCTGCTGTTTTATCAGGATTTTTGCGCAAAACCCATCGCCTTGAGCGCCACGGTGATTTCTTCAAGAATCACCGGATCGTCAATCGTTGCCGGCATCTTCCACGGGGTGTTATTCGCGATATTCACCATAGTTCCCCGTAGAATTTTCCCCGAGCGGGTTTTGGGCAGCCGGTCCACCACTGTTGCCAGCTTGAACGCCGCCACGGGGCCGATCTGTTCGCGCACCAGTTTGATGACCTCGGCCACGATTTCCCCGTGCGGACGATCGACGCCCGAGGTCAGGCACAAAAACCCCAGCGGCAGTTGCCCCTTCAACTCGTCCGCCACCCCGATCACCGCGCATTCCGCCACATCCGGGTGCGAGGCCAGGACCTCCTCCATCGCGCCGGTGGACAGACGGTGGCCCGCGACGTTGATCACATCATCGGTGCGCGCCATGATATAGAGGTAACCGTCCGCGTCTATCATGCCGGCGTCGCCGGTTTCGTAATAGCCCGGGAAGGTGGACAGGTAGGATTTTATATACCGCTCCTCGGCGTTCCACAGGGTCGAAAGCGTTCCGGGCGGCAGCGGCAGTTTGATGGCAATGGCCCCCAGTTCGCCGGCCGGCAGCGGATGCCCGTCGTCGCCCAGAATTTGCACGTCATAGCCCGGCATCGGCACCGTGGGCGAGCCGAGCTTGATCGGCAGTTCCTCTATTCCCAGCGGATTGGCGGCGATGGCATAGCCGGTTTCGGTCTGCCACCAGTGGTCGATCACCGGCACGCCCAGCTGGTCCTGCGCCCAGACGATCGTGTCGGGG
>JALWQC010000103.1 GCA_027080755.1 Paracoccaceae bacterium | reverse complement strand
CCTGGGTGATTTTGGGGGGGCGCGGCGCGGGGAAAACCCGGGCCGGTGCCGAATGGGTGCGCGCGGCGGTCGAGGGGGCAACCCCCGAGGCGCCGGGCCGTTTGCGCCGGATTGCGCTACTGGGCGAGACGATCGAGCAGGCGCGCGAGGTGATGGTTTTCGGGGAATCGGGCATTCTGGCCTGTTCCCCGCCGGACCGGCGGCCGGAGTGGCAGGCGACCCGCAAGCGGCTGGTCTGGGCGAACGGGGCGGTGGCGGAGGTGTACTCGGCCTCTAACCCCGAGAGCCTGCGCGGGCCGCAATTCGATGGCGCCTGGTCCGACGAGCTGGCCAAGTGGAAGCAGGGGCAGGACGCCTGGGACATGCTGCAATTCGGCCTGCGTCTGGGGGCGCGGCCGCAGCAGGTGGTGACGACGACGCCGCGCTCCGTGACGTTGTTGCGCAAGCTGCTGGCGGAGGAATCGACGGTGCAGACGTCGGCCCCGACAGAGGCAAACGCGGCGCATCTGGCCGAGAGCTTTCTGGAATATGTGACGGCGAAATATGCCGGATCGCGTCTTGGCCGGCAGGAGTTGCAGGGCGAGATCCTGAGCGATGTCGAGGGGGCGTTATGGCGTATGGAGGCGCTGGACAACGCCCGTTGTGCGGTGCCGGATCTGGACCGGATCGTCGTGGCGGTGGACCCGCCGGTGACGGGGCATGCGGGATCCGATGAATGCGGGATTGTTGTGGCCGGTGTGGTCGCCAAGGGGCCGCCGCAGGACTGGCGGGCCTATGTGCTGGAGGATGCGAGTCTGCGCGGCTCGCCGCAGGTCTGGGCGGAAAGAGCGCTGGAAAAGATGGCCGAATACGGCGCCGACCGGCTGGTGGCGGAGGTCAACCAGGGGGGCGATCTGGTGGAAACGCTGGTGCGGTCCATTGATCCGCTGGTGGCCTATCGCGGTGTGCGGGCCAGTCGGGGCAAGGCGGCGCGGGCGGAGCCGGTGGCGGCGCTGTATGAACAGGGTCGCGTGGCCCATTGCGGCGCTTTTGCCACGCTGGAGGACCAGATGTGCGCGATGACGATGAACGGCTTTACCGGCAAGGGCAGCCCGGACCGGCTGGACGCGCTGGTCTGGGCACTAAGCGACCTGATGATTGCACCGGCGGCAGCCTACCAGCGGCCGAGGGTGCGGGGGCTGTAGGCCGGTTTTGCCGGTAATTATTTGAAGACAAACGGATATTTGGCGCGGAGTGATGTTTACTAACATATGTTAGTAGACAGCTTTCGTGCAGGGAAAACACCAGAAAAGGAGCGGGACTTTATGGGCTGGCAACTATTCAAAACCAAGGACGGAGAGCAGGAGGTCAAGGCCTCGGCTGCGGCTCCGGCTATTGCATTTCACGGCGCGGGGCGGCCGGTCTGGTCGCCGCGCGATACGGCCAGCCTGACGCGCTCGGGGTTTACGGGCAATCCGGTGGGCTTTCGCTGTGTCAAGATGATCGCAGAGGCCGCCGCCGCCGTGCCGGTGCTGTTGCAGGACGGCGCGCGGCGCTATGACGGGCATCCGCTGTTGTCCCTGCTGGCGCAGCCCAATGCCACACAGGGTGCCGCGGCGCTGCTGGAGGCCTACTACGGGCAGTTTTTGCTGTCCGGCGACGGCTATCTGGAGGCGGCGGGCATGGACATGCAGGGCCTGCCGCAGGAGCTGCATGTGCTGCGCTCGGACCGGATGTCGGTGGTGCCGGGGGCGGACGGCTGGCCGGTGGCCTATGAATACCGCGTCGGGGCGCGCAAGCACCGTTTCGACATGCGCGGGGATTTCGCACCGGTGCTGCATGTAAAGGCCTTTCACCCGCTGGACGACCATTACGGGCTGTCACCGATGCAGGCGGCGGCGCAGGCGCTGGATGTGCATAATGCGGCCTCGCGCTGGTCCAAGGCGCTGCTGGACAATGC
>JALWQC010000102.1 GCA_027080755.1 Paracoccaceae bacterium | reverse complement strand
CATCACGACAGAGGCGCTGGATATCGCCTTCAAACTGGGGCAACTGCCCGATTCCAATTTCCGTATGCGCGGGATCATCGACTGCGGGCGGGTGCTGTGCGCCGCGCCCGAATATCTGGCCGCCCGCGGCACCCCGCAAAAACCCGCCGACCTGATCAGCGACAACCACGCCTGCCTGCTGCTGCGGTTCCCGGGATCAAAGGAATATTATTGGACCCTCAACACCCCCGACGGCCTGAAAAAGCTGGAGGTCACCGGCCCCTTTGAATCCGACGACGGCGACGTGCTGACCGACTGGGCACTGGCGGGGCAAGGCATCATCAACAAACCCCGTTTCGAGGTCGCCCCCTACCTGCAGTCGGGCGCGCTGGTCGAAGTGCTGCCCGACACCCCGCCCGAGGCCGTAAACCTGACCTGCGTTTTCCCCCACAAACGCCTGCAGGATCCCAAGGTCCGCCTGTTTATCGACTTTATGTCCGACCATATCCGCGACCGTGTCGCCCGAATGCTGGAGCCCTGAATGCCGACCCTTCTGATCAAAAATGCCGATGTTCTTGTCACAATGGACGATACGCGGCGCGAAATTCCGGGCGGCATTTTTGTGCGCGACGGGGTGATTGCAGCCATCGGCGAAGTGCCCGAAACCGCCGATACGGTGGTGGATGCCGCCGGCTGTGTGGTGACGCCCGGGCTGGTCAACACGCACCACCATTTGTACCAGACCATGACCCGCGCCGTGCCGGGGGGGCAGGATGCGCTGCTGTTCGGCTGGCTGCAGACCCTCTATCCGATCTGGGCGAAAATGGGGCCCGAGGAAATGTTCGTTTCCGCACAGGTCGGGCTGGCGGAACTGGCGCTCTCGGGCTGCACGATGACATCCGATCACCTCTATCTGTTCCCCAACGGCGTGCGACTGGAAGACACGATCGAGGCGGCGCAAAGCATCGGCATCCGCTTTCACCCCACGCGCGGCTCCATGAGCATCGGGGAATCCGACGGCGGCCTGCCCCCCGATTCGCTGGTGGAAGACGAGCGCGCGATACTGGAGGATTCGATCCGCCTGATCGACACCTTCCACGACCCGTCCGAGGGCGCAATGCTGCGCATCGGGCTGGCGCCCTGCTCGCCGTTTTCGGTATCCACCGGATTGATGCGCGATTCCGCCCTGCTGGCACGCGACAAGGGCGTCATGCTGCACACCCATCTGGCGGAAAACGAGGAAGATATCGCCTACAGCCTTGAAAAATTCGGTGTGCGCCCCGGGCAATACGCGCAGGATCTGGGCTGGACGGGGGCGGATGTCTGGCATGCCCATTGTGTGAAACTGGACGTGGCGGAAATCGATCTGTTTGCCAAAACCGGCACGGGGGTGGCGCATTGTCCTTGCTCGAACTGCCGGCTCGGCTCGGGGATTGCGCCGGTGCGGGCGATGCGCGATGCGGGGGTGAATGTGGCGCTGGGGGTCGATGGATCGGCCAGCAATGACGCCGGCCATCTGCTGGCCGAGGCCCGACAGGCCCTGCTGTTGCAACGGGTGGCCAACGGGGCCGATGCCATGTCGGCGCGCGAAACGCTGGAGATCGCCACACGCGGCGGCGCGGCGGTGCTGGGGCGCCCCGACCTGGGATCGCTGGAGGTCGGCAAACGCGCCGATTTCGCCATCTGGGACGTCTCGGGGCTGGAAGCCGCAGGCGCCTGGGATCCGGTCGCGGCCCTGATACTGTGCGGCCCGTTCAACGTGCGCGACCTGTTCGTCGAAGGCCGCCCCGTGGTGCGCGAGGGGCATCTGACAGGGGTGGAACCGGGCGCGATTGTCGAGCGGCAAAACCGGCTGGCAAAGGCGCTGATGTAGGGTGTGTGCTTTGCACGCACCACCCCGGTTTTCGAAAAGCAACGGTGCGTGGGGGGACAACGGTGCGTGGGGGACCACGCACCCTACGGATG
>JALWQC010000101.1 GCA_027080755.1 Paracoccaceae bacterium | reverse complement strand
GTCTTCGCCATGCTGCCCAGCAGCAAGGCGAAGACGATCAGGCGGGTCGGGTTGCGTGTTGTCATGGCTTACTCCGGTATCTGGATGGTGAAACCGAACTTGGCCCATGTTTTCATTCCGCCCCTGTAATAATACAGCTTGTCGGCAGGGTAATTCGATTGCAGCAGGTTCTTGATGGCGCGCGGGGATTGTCCGCAATCGGGCCCGTTACAAAACAGCAACAGCGATTTGGCGTTCGGATAGCTCCAGCTGCCGTCACTGCCCTTCACCCCGCCAAGCGAGATCAGCAACTGGTCCAGAAAGGGGTTTTTGTCGTCTACCGTGAACATGTTGAACGGCAGGTTGATAGCCCCCGGAATCGTGCCGGCCTTGTACCAGCTTTCCACCCGCGCATCGACCAGAAACCCCTCGCCCGGGACGACATAGTCCTGAATGAAATCGGTGATTTCGATTTCCCCGACGGTGGTAACCCCCGGGGCCAGCTGGATCGGCTGGATACAATAGGGCGGGCAGGGGCGTGTCGCCCGCGGGGGGTAGGCCTTGGCGATGAATTCCGAGTTATCCTGCCCCCGTTCGATCAGGTAAAAGTTATCGCCGATTTCAAAATCCAGATAGGGCAGATCCGGTGAAATCCAGATTTCCTGTGCTTTTACAGCCGATGAAAATGTTAACAGGGTCGCGGTAATGGCAAGGGCCAGTCGAAGCAAGCGGGGCATGTATTCTCCTTTGAATTGCATTTATTCTTTGGTATATCAAATCGTTACGTGGCACCGCCTCCCCCCCGAGGCTTGTGATACTGGAAAACTTTGTGTTAACTATAGCACAGGTTCCGTATATCCCCAAAGGCTTATGTGACTGTTTTACACGCAATGGGTGTAAATTCGGGGCCGCTCGGGGATTTCCGGCCATGGGCGGGGTTTTGCGCGCTGTGCCGAAAAATCTGGAAATCGGGAATCCTTTGGCCTAGAGTGGGCGCAATACCGGCAAGATCCGAAAACGGGCAAAAGCCGGAAAAACAGGCAAAACAGGCAAGAGCAGGACCTTATGACTGATATGGTGTATGGCGGTGTCGCCGACAATCCGGGGGATCCGGTGTTTCCGCGCTGGTGGCGCAGTGTGGACCGTGTGTCGCTGGCGGCGGTTGTGGGGCTGTTCCTGATCGGGATATTGCTGGGGCTTGCAGCCTCGCCGCCATTGGCGGAACGTAACGGGCTGCCGACGGTTTACTATGTGATCCGTCAGGCGGTTTTCGGGATTTCCGCGCTGGGGGGCATGGTGTTTTTGTCGATGCAGTCGGTGACAACGGTGCGCCGACTTGCGGTTCTGGGCTTTTTTGCCGCCTTTGTTGCCATCCTGCTGCTGCCGTTTCTTGGCACCGACTTTGGCAAGGGGGCGATCCGCTGGTATTCGCTGGGCTTCATTTCCCTGCAACCGTCCGAGTTCCTGAAACCCGTGTTCATCCTTTTTGCCGCCTGGCTGATGTCGGCCAGCTCGGATCTGGACGGGCCGCCGGGCAAGTTCCTGTCCTTTAGCGTGGCGGTCATTCTGGCGCTGGTGCTGGCGTTGCAGCCGGATTTCGGGCAGGCACTGTTGATCCTGGCCAGCTGGGGGCTGATGTATTTTATTGCCGGCGCGCCGATGTATCTGCTGATCGGGCTGGCGGGGATGCTGGTGGGGGCGGGGGCCTTTGCCTATCGGACCTCGGAACATTTTGCCCGCCGCATTGACGGCTATCTCAACCCCGAGATCGACCCGCGCACGCAGATCGGCTATGCCACCAACGCGATTCAGGAGGGCGGGATCTTCGGCGTCGGGGTGGGCGAAGGCTCTGTCAAATGGGCCTTGCCGGATGCGCATACGGATTTCATCATTGCGGTCGCGGCCGAGGAATACGGCCTGCCGCTGGTTTTCCTGATTATGGTGCTGTTCATGACAATCACCCTCCGTTC
>JALWQC010000100.1 GCA_027080755.1 Paracoccaceae bacterium | reverse complement strand
GTCCAGATTGATCGTCGGCGGCGCGATCTGGTCGCGGATGGCGAGGATACAGAAAATCGCCTCGACAGCGCCGGCCGCCCCCAGCAAATGCCCGATCGCGGATTTGGTCGAGGACATCGTTGCCGATTTCGCCGCATCCCCCAGCAGGCGCTCCACCGCGCCCAGTTCGATCGTGTCGGCCATGGTCGATGTCCCGTGTGCATTGATGTAATCCACATCCGCCGGCGCGCGGTTTGCATGCCCCAGCGCCATCTGCATCGCCCGGAATCCCCCGTCCCCGTCCGAAGCCGGCGCGGTAATATGATAGGCATCGCCCGACAGGCCATAGCCCAGAACCTCGGCATAGATTTTCGCGCCGCGGGCCTTGGCGTGTTCGTATTCCTCCAGCACAACAATACCGGAGCCCTCGCCCATCACGAAGCCGTCGCGGTCCTGGTCATAAGGGCGCGAGGCCGTTTCCGGCGCGTCGGAGCGTTTGGTGGACAGCGCCTTGCTGGCGTTGAAACCGGCAACGCCCAGCTCGCAAATCGGCGCTTCGGCCCCGCCGGCGACCATCACGTCGGCGTCCCCGAACATAATCAGCCTGGAGGCATCCCCGATCGCATGCGCCCCTGTGGAACAGGCGGTCACAACCGCGTGGTTCGGCCCCTTGAAACCGTATTTGATCGACACCTGGCCCGAGGCCAGATTGATCAGCGTCGAGGGGATGAAAAACGGCGAGACCCGGCGCGGCCCGCGTTCCTGCAACATCACGGCCGTATCCGCGATGGTCCCCAGCCCGCCAATCCCCGAGCCGATCATAACGCCGGTGCGGATGCGGTCCTCTTCGGTTTCGGGCTTCCAGCCGGAATCGCTTACGGCCATTTCCGCCGCTGCAATGGCATACAGAATGAAATCATCCACCTTGCGCCGGTCCTTGGAGGACATCCAATCCTCGGGGTTGAAGGTTCCCTCCGTGCCGTCCCCGTAAGGGATTTCACAAGCATAATCCGTTGCCACGCGCGAGGCATCGAACCGCGTGATCGGGCCACAGGCGGATTCCCCCGCCAACAAGCGCTTCCAGGATTCTTCCACCCCGCAAGCAAGGGGGCTGACCATTCCAAGACCTGTAACAACAACACGCCGCATCATATCACCTCGATTAAAACATCCTGGGCGCCCTTTTACCGCAAGTCGCGCTATGGGGGCAAGCAGGGTTTATACCGTAGGGGAAACTTTCGGATGCAGGCCGGTTTTTCCTATTTCATGGCGAATCTCCTTTCGTTGAACCTGCCCCGTTTTTGAGACCGAAAGGTGAACAAAAGGTTTACGAAAAAACTTTTTTCCGTTCAGGATTCCTTAACTTTTTGGCCCGAAACTGCCTGCAAACCAAGGAATATACCGATGTCTCTCGCCCTCGCCACCCGTCCCGATGACACCTATATAGATGTCGAGCCCCAGCGCCCCCGCGTCCTGAGCAAGCAGGAAAAAGCGGCCGTTTTGCTAAGCGTGCTGATAAAGGCCGGCGCCACCCCGGACCTGGACAAAATCGACACGCCGGCCTTGAAGCAAACCGTTGATATCATGGCCACTTTCGGCGATGTCGATCGCACCACCGTGGACGAGGTGATACTGGAATTCCTGACCGAGCTGGGCGAATTCGGCCTGTCCATGCGCGGGGAGCTGGAAGAAACGCTGGAGGCCCTGAAAGGCCATGTCAGCGACAAGGTGCTGGAAAAGATCCGCAAGGCTTACGTGCGCTCCCCTTCCGTGGATGTCTGGACGCGCATTGCCTCGGCCGAACCGGGCGAATTGCGCCGCTGTCTGGAAGCAGAACACACCCAGATCGCCGCCACGGTCCTGTCCAAGATCCCCTCTACCCAGGCCGCCGAAATTCTGGGCGCAATGGAACCGGAGGTGGCGCGCGAAACCATGCTGGCCATTGTAAACGCCGGCGAAACCAGCCCGGAAACCCTTGAAA
>JALWQC010000099.1 GCA_027080755.1 Paracoccaceae bacterium | reverse complement strand
CGCCGGAGTCGTCAAGGGCGAAGGCGGGCTGGCCCGCAACGCCCAGATGCACGCGCGCGCGCTGGCCGCGCTCGGGCCGGATGTGTCGCTGCATGCCCGCAGCGCCCTGCCCCGGGCGGACTGGCACAAGGGTAGCGGGGCGCGGGGCTTGCGCCGCTCGATGATCCTGCACAATATCAACGCCCACCGCATTCCCGACCTTGTGCTGGCGCGCGCCTTGCACAACGGGGAAAATCCGCTGCACATCGGTTATCTTTTGTGGGAACTGGAAACCGTCCCCCCCGCGCACCGTCTGGCCGGTGATCTGCTGGACGATATCTGGGTGCCAAGCCGGTTCATCCAGACCACCTATGAAGCCGCCTACGCGCGCCCCGTCCATATGGTCGGCAAGGCCATCACCCTGCCCCCCGTTCCGGCGGCGGATCTGTCGAATCTGGGGATTTTGCCGCAGCACAGGCTGTTTTTGCTGGTGTTCGACGTCAATTCCTCGGTCGAGCGGAAAAACCCCCTGGCGGCGGTGCGCGCCTTTCTGGCTGCCTTTCCCGCCACCCCCGACGTGCGCCTGCTGGTCAAAACCACGCCGTTCCACAGCGCAAACCGGGGCGATCCCACGGGGCAGATCGCCGAAATCAAGGCCCTGTCCGCCAAGGATCCCCGCATCGTGATCGAACAGGCCTACCTGCCCTTTCCCGAACTTCTGGCCCGCATCAAACGCGCCGATTGCATCGTTTCATCGCACCGCGCCGAGGGCTTCGGCTACATTCCCGCCTTTGCGCTGAAACTGGGGCGGCCGGTGATTGTGACCGACTATTCCGGCACGCAGGACTATTGCACCCCCGAAACCGCCTTTGTCGTGCCCCACGGCTGGAGCGCCCCGCAATTCACCCCCGTATTTTGCGAGGCCGCCACCCCCCACTGGGCCGAGGTGGACATCCACGAGATGGCCCGCCGGATGCAGCAGGTGCTGGCCGACCCGGCCGAGGCAAGCCGCCGCGCACTGGCCGGACAGAAACTGGTCAACCGCCTGTATGCCCCCGCGCGGCTATCGCAAACCTATCTGCAACGGTTGCGTGCGCTCGGGGTATTGGAGTGATTACTTGCGCCCTGCAATGGCACGGGCGCGAGCGGCGGCGGCGCGCAGTTCCTCGGCGATTTCCTCGGCCTCGTCCGCATCGAAATCCAGCGGCAGCTCGAAATCGCCGGACTCTATGAACAACCGCACCATGCCCTGATCCGTCGGCCCGATCTGCAGGTTGGCGGCAATCTCGCTTTGCTTGTTGATACCCATGGTTTTCTCCTTCGTTTCGGGCATGGCTACTGCGCACGGGGCGCTACCGCAAGCAAAACTTGCAAAGGGTGCATTTCCCTGTTGACCGGCAAAGGATTTCTGATTATTCACCCTCTCGGATGTGCCGGCGTAGCTCAGTTGGTTAGAGCGCTTGATTGTGGATCAAGAGGTCCCTCGTTCAATTCGAGGCGCTGGTACCATCCCTACCCCTTCTATTTCAAACGGGCATACCGGAAATCCGCCAAACCGGTGACGCCGGATAAACATGTCCTGCCCCCCAAAACAGTTTCGGGCAGCCGCGAGGGCTGCCCGAGTTCCTGATTCCAGTCCGTCTTGGGACTCGACTTAGGACGTGTATTCCTTCGACTTGAAGGATACAGACCGTGCGGCCGGTGTGGCATCCGCCAGTTTGCGGATATTGCCCCATGTGTGTTTGTAGTCCGGCAGGACCAGCTCGTTCACACCCGGGTTTACCACGTTCCCCTGCGAGCCGGCCGGAGAGCCGAAGACCATCGCCACCTGACCGCGCGCGGCCGTGTCGGTGGGATAGGCCATACCCTGGGTAGAGCCGTTCTCGTTGTGGATCTCTACCAGATCACCGGGGTTCACACCGATTTCAACCATGTCGTCGGCGTTCATCTCGATGAACGGATAGGGGAAACGGTCCTGGATAAAGTCGTTGTCCTTGTCAAGGAACTGGTTCTGCCAGAAGATATTGGCACGAACGTTGTTGACCCAGAACTTGTGGTTGGCACGTTCCTGTTCCTTGCCCGGCGCCTGCAGTCCGCGCCAGCTGGCGGCACAGAACAGGGCCTTCTTGTCGTCGCGCCCGTGGCGGGTGAACTTCCCGTCCATATACAGGCGGTCGGTGCCGACAAGCTTGCCGTTCTCGAACCCCTGAACCGGTTCCTGCACCCCGTTGTTGCCCATGGCGCGCAGGCGGTCATAGGTCACGTCCGGGTTGCCGCCGTGATAGCCGTCCATAAAGGCGTCTTCCTCGGTTTCCCAGTCAAAGCCCTTGAACTGGTCGGCATAGTCGTCATGCCCCATTTCGCGCAGCACGCGCTCCATGTTCTGTGCCAGTTTGGCGGCAATCAGACAGTCGGGCAGGGAATTGCCATAGCGGTCCATGTATTTCTCGGACAGGCGCAAGCGGCGCTCGCCGTTCATCGAGGTGAGGTTCATCTCGTTGGACTCGCAGGCCGGCAGCACCACATGGGCGTTCTGCCCGATCTGGCTGTGGTGGATATCCACATCGACCACAAACAGACCACCGGCATTGACGGCGGCAACGATGGCGTCCACCTGCTGTTCCCGCGTGCCGGCAGCCGAGGCATCCATGGCGTCTTTCACCATAGCGGCCCGCTTGCGATGCACGCTTTTGTATTGCGCGGCATTGAGCGTGGTTTTGTAGTGGTCACAGGCCCAGATATGCTGCACCTTGCCGCCGCCGCTGATCAGCAGCTGGTCCACATAGGTGGCCGGCCGTCCGACATGGGCGTCGGAGGGGCGGTAATACCCTTCCTGATGGCCGCCAAGACGACAGCAACCGCCACCCTCGCGCCCGATATTCCCGGTTGCCAGCGCGATGTTCACGATAGAGCCGACAGTGCGGTAGTTGTCGTTGCCCCAGATCACACCTTTTTCATAGGCAATCACGGCCTTCTTGCGCTCACCGTCTTTCGGTTTGGCCAGCCATTCGGCCGCCTTGATGATGTCGGACTCGTCCACCTTGCAGATTTCGGCGGCTTCGGCCGTAGAGGTGCGGCAGGTCGCCAGCGCATATTCCAGACTGCCAAGACCCGAGGGATGCGCCGCGTCTTCCGGCACGGCCTCGCCCGACTGGAAGGTGGAATTCTTGATAAACTCGCTGTCGGTCCAGCCCTGATCCACGATATAGGTGAACAGCGCGTTGAACAGCGCCATATCCGAGCCCGGATCGATGGCCAGATGCAGGACATTCTCGGCACCGGCGACTTCTTCGGCGGCATTGACCGTTACCGTGCGGCGCGGGTCTACCATGATGAATTTCGCACCGTTTTCCAGCCCCTTGCGCATATGGTTCAGGAACAGGTTGGTCTGCGTTTCCAGCGGGTTGGCCCCGACGATCATGATGGTGTCGGTCACCTCGTAATCCGAATAGCGGTATTGCAATTCGTCCACGCCCATATCACGGCTTGAATGCACCTCGGAGTTATAGCCGGGGCGGTTGTGGATACGCGCGTTCTTGATCTTCATGGACCCGAAGTAAAGCTTGCCGGTCCCCCATGTGTTTTCATACCCGCCGGCCGAGCCGCCGTGGTCGAACATGGACAACAGCAGATCGTCCTCGGAGCCTTCGGTGATGATGCGCGCGGTTACACGGGCCACCAGATCAAGGGCATCGTCCCAGCTTGTGGGCTGCCAGACGCCGTTGCGCCAGACGATCGGATCGCTCAGACGCTGGTTCTGGGTGCCGGTCACTTTCGAGGGACGGTTTTCCGCCATGCGGCCGCCGCGGATCGATACCAGACCGGAATTGACCACGCATTCCTTGTCGGGAACCACGGCCAGATGCACGTCTTTGCCGTCCTGTTTGACCATGTTGTACATGGAAGGCGCAACCCAGGTGCCGTCGGCGCCCTGCTGCTCGCCCAGATCAATCCCGAAGGCGTTGTCGCTCAGCGTGCCTTGCTTGTTGCGCGGCCAGGTGTAGGCTTTGTAGCCACAGCCGACGATGCAATAGTGACAGGTCACATTATGCACCTTTGCATCGGCGGGCGGGATCGGCAGGCGGTCTATTTGTCTTTTATAAGCCATGTTTTCTCTCTCCCCTTATAATACGTTGCTCGGACGACCGAAAATCAGATCGGAGGCGCCCTCGGCAAAGATGTCGCCGTTTTCGGCTACACGCAGGGTGAACTGCGGCAGGTTCTGCGTGGCATGGCCCCAGACCTGCTGCCCGCCGGCTTCCACGTCGAAACGCGAGAAATGGCCCGGGCAATTCATGGTGCGGTCATCGGAGTTATAGGACATCTGGTAGCCCTTGTGCGGACACAGCACGGAATAGGCGACGATATCGCCATCAGGGCCAACGCCCCCTTCAACGGCTTCGCCCAGCTTGATCAGAACGCCGGGGCTGTCCGCATCGGGGTATTCGATATCGAGCGGCTCGTTCACAACCAGATCGGCAAGATTGGCCAGCTTGCCGGACGGATAATCCACCTGTGCATTGGCCGGAGTCGCCTGCGCGGCCGTGCCGGTAACAGTCGTTGCTGCCGCCCCTGCCGCGGCCATCGCGCTACCGCGCAAAAACTGGCGACGCCCTACGTCCACCATCTTTTTACATCTCATGGAATCTTCCTCCCTATTTGTTGATACAGATCAAGATTAACAGGGGACGCAGGGGGGCGGGATGTGAATTTCGATGGAACGTTCGTCGATAATATACTGATATATAATGAAAAATATCGGCGTTCGGATTTCCGAACACGGCTGCCCGCATTCCGTATTATCTGGAGCCGGTGACGATTCCGAATTTCTGCATCTTTTCCCACAGCGTCGTACGCGACACCTTCAACAGGCCGGCCGCCTTGGTGATCTGGCCGTTTGTCAGCGCCAGCGTGTCGATGATTTGCGCCTTTTCCGCCGCCTCGCGCGCCTCGGCCAATGTCTGCATGGCCTCGGGCTGCACGACGCTTTCGGGGAAAATATCCAGAGGCTGCAGCAGATCCCCCGATGCGGTTTCCAGACCGTGCAGCAAACGGGAGCGCAGCTCGCGCCCCCCGCCGGGCCAGTCATGGGCGCGCACGGCTTCCTCGCATATCGGGCTGATACCTTGCAGCGGTTCGGGGCGCGCGGCATTCATGTCGCTGAAAAGCTGCTGCATCAGCCAGACGGCATCCTCGGGGCGGCTGCCCAGCGGCGGGACCGGCAATTGCTGCATGTCGAGGCGGAAAAAGAAGTCCGCGCGCTCTTCGTCCCCGGCCAGCAAAGCCGCCAGATCCTGCCCGCAAGAGGCAATGATACGCCCCGTAAACCCGCGCGCCAGTGCATCGAGGAAAGCCGCCCGGCCGGCGGGGGTGATACGGCTGAACGCATTGAGGAACAGCGTGCCCTCCCCGACCTTGTGCCAGGCCCCGTCGGGACCGAAAAGCGCCTGTCCGGCATCGGCCTCGCGGGCGAAATTGACGGTAATGAAGGGGGCGGCGCGGCGCTCGGACATGTCGTGGATACGCCGCGCAACCAACCCTTTTCCGGTGCCCGGCCCGCCGACAATCAGCACCGGCTTGTCCGATCCGGCCAGCTCGCGCGCCTGAGCCTCCACCCGCCGCGCCGCGCTGGAAACCCCCAGCAGCGGCGGCAAATCCGGTCCGTCATGGCGCGCCAAAAGCATGGACAGGCGATCAAGAAACACCGCCATTTCGAACGGTTTGCTGACATAATCGGCCGCGCCGGCCTTGATCAGCCGCACCGCCTGTTCAATGCCTCCGTGGCCGGTAATGAACAGGAACGGCGGCGGGGTGGCGGTCTTGCACAGGGTGGTAAACAGATCCTCGCCGGTGCCGTCGGGCAGGCGGATATCGCAGATCACCGCATCGATTTTGGCCCGCGGCGTGCGAATCGCGCCAAGCGCGCGGCCGGTCTGCTTGTGCCAGCTTACCCTCGCCCCCTCCAGCTTCAGCCGCTGCACCAGCGAGGCGCCCATGATCTCGTCATCCTCGACCAGCACGATATGGGATCCCTTCAGCATCTAGGCATCCTCCACTGCCGGATAGGGCAGGTCAATACAGATGCGGGTCATGCCGCCGTCACGTTTCAGGCTGATATACCCGTCAAGCGCGCGCACAAGATCATGCACCAGCCGCAAGCCGACGCCGCCGCCGGGCGCAACAGGGCCGCTGCCGAGCAGGCGTTCACAGGCCGCTTTCGACAGGCCGGAACCGGAATCGGACACCTCGATACACAGCCCCCCTTCGCCGTCGGTAGCACGAAACGCGATCCTGCCGTTGGCCCCTGCGGCTTCGGAGGCGTTCAGCAACAGGTTGAGCGCGATCTGGCGCACCGGAGCAGAGGGGAAAGCCCCGAGGTTGCGCCCGCTGACCTCGACCGTCCAGTCCAGATTCTGATGCTGGCGCGAGGTTTCCGCACTGATCAGCAGGCGCAAATCGTCAAAATCGTCCACACCAAGACGCGCGCCGCTGCGATCCAGCCGGTTCTGGTCCAGCGTAACGCGGGCGACATCGCGCAGATGCTCCAGCCCGCGCACAAGGATATCGGCCGATTCCCGCACCACCTCGGGCCGGTCGGCATATTCGCGCATCGTGTCGGCCGCGTTCAGCAAACCGCCCAGAGGATTGTTGATTTCATGCGCCAGCGATGATGACAACCGCCCGAGGCTGACAAAACGTTCCCGCTCAGCCAGCCGTTTGTCGGCCTCGGCCTTGGCCTCTATCGCGCCGACCATGGTGTTGTAGCTTTGCGCCAGTTGCGCGACCTCGCTGTCGCCCCGGGGCATCTCGGATTCCGGCACCGGCTCCGGTGTCTGGGGGAAATTGCGCATCCGGCCCATGACATTTTCCACCGGCGCCAGAATACGCCGCATGGCAAGATAGCCGAATATCGCCAGCAGAAAGGTCGCCACGGCATTGCCCAGCAACAGCAACCGCGCCGCGCGTTTGCGTTCCACCACCAGATCCGAGACATCCAGTTCCGTCAGGATTTGCCCGACCGTGCGGCCCTGATAGACCAGCGGGGCCAACAGCCGGATTTGCGCATCTTCCCCTGTCAGGGACAGGTTTTCCAGATCCTGCGCCCCGCTGGCCAGCGTATCAATCCCGCTGTCGATGGGCGCACGCGCCGGATCAGTTGCCGCCAGAATGACCCCCTTGTCATTGGCCACCACCGCAAACACCAGCCGCCGCCCCCCGTTTTCGCCTGCGGCACGCTCCAGGGTGTCGTAGACCTCCCAGATATCGTTGCGCAGCACCAGCGGGCCGAGGGCGATCGACAGGGCCTCTATCTGCAATTGCGCCATCTCCCGCACCCGCGCATTCTGCACCTGCCGCAGGGTGGTTAGAACCTGTTGCGAGGCCAGAAACCCGACCAGAATCATCAGTCCGGCGGTGAAGAACGGCACGCGGACAGAAAGGGGAATACGCCGGAGCCCCCTCATCCGCGCCCGAGCCCCAGATCCCGCATCCGCGCCTCGATCCCGTCATAAAGCGAAGGTTCCGCAATCGTCATCCTGTCAAGCTGCAGCAGGTCGAGCGCCACACGGCCGTCGGCGGTTTTATCAAGATCCAGCAATGCCCGCTGCATCGCCTGCACCCGCTGATTGCCAATCCGGTCGGTGCGCGCGCAAAACGGCGGAAACCCGAGCCATTCGGAACGTCGCAGAACCTTCGTGCGGCTGGCCAGCGCCGGCTCCGTCTTCATCAATGCCTCCCAGACATAGCCGTCCACGCTGCCGGATTCGACCAGCCCGTCGGCGACAGCGCGCACAACATTGCGGTGGCCATAGGTAAAAATGGTGCGGCGAAAGAAATCCTCCGGCCGTTCGCCCATACGCGCCAGATCCGAGACCGTCACCAGATAGCCGGAATTGGAATCCGGATCGGAAAACGCATGCGTCCGCCCCCGCAAATCCCCAAGGTCCCCGGCATCGCTGTCCTTGCCCGCAATCAGATAGGACTGATACAGCGATTTCCCGTTCCAGACCGGCACCGCC
>JALWQC010000098.1 GCA_027080755.1 Paracoccaceae bacterium | reverse complement strand
GGTATAGGCTTCGCTGGCTTTGTCGGCCTTGCCCTGCACGCCGTAGGCATTGATCAGGCGGGCCCATTCCGCGGCACTGCCCCCTTCGGAATAGAGCCGTTCCTCAAGCTGGGCGATCATGGAATTGATCATATCCGCCCGTTCGCTTGCGGTCATATCCTGCGCGGCGGCAACATCGCCGGCGCTGGGCCCCGGGGCGTTCCGGTCTATGCCGGCGGCATTGGCAACCGCGTCCATCTGGCTTTCGATCACAGGCACCCAGGGGGCATCCGGCGGGCTGTCCTTCAACAGCTGGTCCCAGATCTGGTAGGTTACCTCGGGGCGGTTCTGTTGCAGCATGGCAATACCCGCGTAATAGAGCGCACGCGGGTTGCCCTGATCCAGTTTCAGGGCCTTGCCAAGGGCGTCCTCGGCCTCGGGGGATACATAATATCCGGCGGCGACGATCAGATATTCGGCAAGGGTTGCGTAATCGTCCGCCGTGGCCTGATCGCCCAAAATCCGCATTACATCCTGCTGCGCCTTGCGGGCCTCTATGTATTTGCCAAGCTGGGACATGTTTTCGGCCAGCATCCGGTGGCCTTTCAGGTCGTCGGGGCGGTCCTTCAACACATCCTGCAGCTGTTGCACCAGGGAAAGCTGGCGCGGGTCCGGTTGCTGGATGTCGGGCAGGCTGGCGTCCTGCGCGCGGGTTTCCTCGGCCAGTTTTTCGGCCTCTTCCTGCGAGGGACGGTTGGCGGCGGCTTCCTGACGGGCTGTGAACGGCTGGTCGGGGTATCCCGGTGCGCCTTCCCTGTAATAAAGCGCGGCCCCGCCGCCGATACTGGCAAGCACGACGACCAGCGCCAGTGCCATAGACACCCCGCGCGGGGCATTTCCGGCCAGTTTTTCATGCGATTCGGCATCCGCAGCGGCCAGAAGGCGGCGTGAAACCTCGGTCCGGCTGGCTTTGGCCTCTTCTTCGGACAGCGTGCCGCGGGCAAGGTCGGTTTCCACCTCTTTCAGCTGGTCCTTGTAGACCTGCACATCATAGGCCGAGCGTGTCACCTTGCTGGCCTTGGGGCGCAGCAGAGGGAAGACGGCCCAGGCGATGGCACCAAGGGATAGGAGGGCTGCGGGTATCCAGAAAATCATAAGTGTATCCTGCGTGGTTTTTCGGCGCGACATTACCCTGCGAGCGGACCGGCTTGCAATGGTTGAAAAACGCGCAGGGGGGCTTGTGAAATGAATATGTCGTGAACTAACGTCGGTATGGCGGAAATGGACGGTGAAAAGCGCGCCCGATGCGGCAATGCTCGGGGGAAACATTCGCGACAGGGACGGAGTCTGCCGATGAAACGATATTCAGCCTTTGCCATCGCGCGCGAGGCCCTGCGCCATCATTCCGGCTGGGAACGGGCGTGGAAATCCCCCGCGCCGAAGGGGGAATACGATGTGGTGATCGTCGGGGCTGGCGGGCACGGGCTGGCGACGGCCTATTATCTGGCGAAGAACCACGGCATTACCAATGTGGCGGTGCTGGAAAAGGGCTGGCTGGGGGGTGGTAATACCGGTCGCAACACCACGATCATCCGGTCCAATTACCTACAGGACGAATCCGCCGCGATATTCGAGCTGTCGCGTTCGCTGTACGAGGACCTCTCGCAGGATCTGAACTACAATATCATGTTTTCTCCGCGCGGGGTGATGATGCTGGCACAGACCGAACATGAACTGCGCGCCTGGAAACGCACGGCGCATGCCAACCGGCTGGCGGGGATTGAATCGCGTATGGTCACCCCTGCGCAGATAAAGGAAATCATCCCGATCATCGAAACCGGCGGCCCGCGCTATCCGGTCCTTGGCGGGCTGTGGCAGGCGCGCGGTGGCACGGCGCGCCATGATGCGGTGGCCTGGGGCTATGCGCGCGGGGCCTCGCAACGCGGTGTGGACATCATCCAGAAATGCGAGGTCACCGGCATTGACC
>JALWQC010000097.1 GCA_027080755.1 Paracoccaceae bacterium | reverse complement strand
GATGGCGGCCTTTGCCGAAAGCCTGCGCACGACCCCGCAATTCACCGATGCCCCGCGCACCGTCAACCTGCCGACACGCGCCAATGTCGCCGCCGAGGCCACGACCGAGAACGGCATAAACCTGCGCGATACCAGCCTGATCGGCGTATACGGAAAACCCGGCGCCTATCGCGCCCTGATCCGCAGCGGACGTGGCAAATACACGATGGTAGAGGTCGGAAACACCTATGACCGCTGGAAGGTCGTCGCCATCAGCGAAAGCTCTGTGCGGCTGCAAAAGGGAAGCAAAACCAAGGTTCTGAAGCTGCCGGGATAAAAAAAGGCGACCCGCGCCGGGTAATTTCGGCCATACTTCTGCCCGGACAGACAATGCCGAAGATATGGACTCGCTATCCACCAGAGCAATGCACGGGCTTGGCGGTGTTTCTGCTGCCCATGGAAACAGCAAACATACCTGCAATCAAACCGAGGGCATAAATGCCTGAATAGCCACTTCGTTATCGACATTTTTGTAAGGATGCTACAGCAAAATCAGCGTTGCCAACCCGAGGAAGGTGAAGAATCCCACGATGTCGGTCATGGTGGTGACAAAGGCCCCCGAGGCCAGCGCCGGATCCGCGCCCAGTTTTTCCAGCCCCATCGGCACCAGAATCCCCGCCAGCGCCGCCACGAACATATTGCCGATCATCGCCAGCCCCAGCACGACCCCCAGCATCGGGTTGCCGAACCAGAAATAGCCGATCCCCCCGACCAGCACCGCAAAGGCCAGCCCGTTCACCAGCCCCACCGCCATTTCGCGCCCGATAATGCGCAGGGCGTTGGCCGAGGTCAGGTCGCGCGTTGCCAGCGCGCGCACGGTCACGGTCAGGGTCTGCGTCCCCGCATTCCCCCCCATAGAGGCCACAATCGGCATCAGCACCGCCAGCGCCACCATCGAATTGATCGCATCGGAAAACCGCGAGATCACAAAAGCCGCGGTGATAGAGGACACCAGATTGACCGCCAGCCAGGGAAAACGCAGCTTTGCCGTTTCCCGGACCGAGCTGGACAGCTCCTCGTCGCCCACACCGGCCAGACGTTTCATGTCCTCTTCGGCCTCGTCTTCCAGAATCTCCATGGCGTCGTCGATGGTGATCACCCCGACAAGGCGCCCGTTATGGTCCACCACCGGCGCCGAAACCATGTGATACTGGTTGAAGATATAGGCGACATCCTCGTCCGGTGTATCGACGGGAATGGCGTGGAAATCCGGGTTCATCAGCTCGCTCAGGAAGACCTCGCGCGCGGCGCCCATCAGCTTGCCCAGCGGCACGGTGCCGACGGGGTGCATGGCCGGATTGACGACGATCACATCATAGAAATCCTGCGGCAGGTCCGTGGCGCTGCGCATGTAATCAATGGCATCGCCCACGGTCCAGTGTTGCGGCGCCACCACCATCTCGCGCTGCATCAGGCGCCCGGCGGTGTCTTCTTCGTGGCTCAGGGATTGCTCGACCGCGATACGGTCCGCATCGTCCAGCGATTCCAGCAGCTTTTCCTGCTGCGGGGGTTCCAGATCCTCTACCAGATAGACAACGTCGTCGGTGTCCAGATCCTTGACCGCCTCGGCCAGAATTTCGTCGGGCGTGTCCTCCATGATGTCGTCACGGACGCCCTCTTCCAGCTCGGTCAGCACCTCGCCGTCCACATGCTCGCCCCACAGACGCATGACACGGCGGCGGTCCTCGGGGGTGATCTGCTCGAGGATGTCGGCGATGTCCGCCTCGTGCAGGTCCTGGAAAATCGCCAGCAGGTCGGACTGCGAGTCCGCCTCGACCGCCTTTAACACATCCTCCACGATATCGCGATTGATCGCGTAGAGGTCGTCCTTTTCATCCATCTTCTGGAAATCTTCGGCCATGACACACCTCTTTGTCCGGAATTCCCGCGAACCTATGCAAACAAGGGCCGTTTGGGAAGGTCCGGCGACA
>JALWQC010000096.1 GCA_027080755.1 Paracoccaceae bacterium | reverse complement strand
TGCATATTTCCTTTCTTCTGCTATCAGACCCGAAACACGAGGGTAAGATGCGTCTGACGATTAAAACAAACAATGCGATCCGCCTGCTGATGTATTGCGCGCTGGATCCGGCCGATCTGTCGAAATCCCGCGATATCGCGCAGGCAGTGAACGCCTCGGAAAACCATTTGTCCAAGGTGGCCAACGCCCTTGCGCAGGCCGGCATCCTCCAGACCGTGCGCGGACGTAACGGCGGTTTGCGGCTGGCCCGTCCACCGGCGGAAATCACGCTTGGCCAGGTGGCGCGGGTCACAGACGAAGGCGGCTGCCTTGTGGAATGTTTCGACGTGGCAAACAACACCTGCCCCCTGTCCGAGGTCTGCCAGTTCGGCGGCGTTCTGGGCGAGGCGCTGCAAGCCTTCTTCAAGGTGCTGGACAGTCATACGCTGGCGGACCTTCTGGAAAACGACCACCAGCTTGCCCGCGCCATGGGACTGGAAATCGCGGCCGTGGCCTGACCCTACCCCGCCAGCGGCTTGCGCCCCCCCAGAATATAGGCAACCGACTGCAGGATAACGCCGTTTGTGTTGATGTCCGTATAATTCGGCATCGCCATCCCCGTTGCGGTAAAGATACCGGGGGCAAAGCCCAGCCCCTCTATTTTCGTGTTTTTGCGGACATAGGCCAGCAACTTCTGTGAATAGGCCTCGGGGCGCAGGGCAGCCCAGAGGTAGGCGCCCTTGGTGCTGGTCATGGCTGTGGCGCGCTGGAAACCGGCGGTGCGGTAGCGGGCGCTGTTTTCAATCGTGCGCACCTGCCAGGGGTTTTCCGCCCCGATCTGGTAGCCCTGATAGGTAAACCACGGCTCGCGGTTCAACGTCCCTTCGGAAACACACATATAGGTGCCGGTTCTGGCAAATTCCGCCATCTGCGCGCTGTAAAGCGTGTCGGCAATGGTGCGCGCGGGGGGGGAATAGCCCATCTCTGTCCCTTCCAGCCCGTTCGGCTCGGTGCTGATCAGCCCGTTGCGCGCGGCAATTTCAAGATAGCGCATATCCGCATCGAAATCGTTCAGCCCCGCGTCGATGGCATAGGGCGAAACCCCCTTGAAACCCCAGAGCGCATAACCCCGCAGCGCGTAATGGATATAGTTGGAATCCTCCAGCGGCTCCAGCCGGTCGTTGCGCACCGAATACAGCCGCCCGTCCCGGATCGTGCCGGCAATATCCCAGCCCTGCACGATTTTGCCAACCTCCAGCGCCCCGCCCGTATGGGTTTCAAGCACCCGCAACGCCGTCAGCAGCCGCCCCAGATCACTGGCATCGAATCCGGCCTCGTGCTTCTGCCTGCCGTCGGTATTGACCGAAAGCGGCGGCAGGCGCAGCCCCTGCACGGTGGTGGCGGGAATATGGGCCAGCAGCCGGTTTATCCGGTCCGAAAACTCCGCATCGCCGATGATTTTCAGGCTGTGGGCGCTGGTCAGGGCCATAATCTGCGTTCCCACATCCCACATCGCGGCAAAAGGATAGGCCGAGGGGGTCTCGTCATAGTAATCCACGCTCCCGGGGCAAAGGCCGGTCTCCGGGTCGCTCATGCGGGCGAAAAACTGCCAGGCGAGCGTCGCATCCGCCAGCAGCGCCGCCCGTTCCGCAGGGGGAACCACCACCCCCTCGTCCAGGGTTTTGCTGCGGTCGTGGCGCATGGTTTGCAGCAGGTCGAACACGGGGATTTCCGGCCTCAGGCGGGCGTGGAACTGTTGCGGCGTGGCCAGCGATCCGGCCCCGTGCAGCTGCGTCAGCAGATCCAGCAGCGCCTTGGCCGCCAGCGGGTCCTGCACCGCGCCCGCCCTGATCAGCAGAACCGCATCATGTCCCGTGCCGATGGCGGCCAGCAGGTCGGCTTGTGCCTCGTCCATGGTGCGAACGGGGCGGGTGCCGTCAAAGGCAAAGGACACCGGCAGATGGAAAACCCCGTGGCCGTCCAGCCCCATGCGC
>JALWQC010000095.1 GCA_027080755.1 Paracoccaceae bacterium | reverse complement strand
ATGAAGGCTGGCGCCAGCTGGAAGAACTGGGGCTGATGTCCCTGGGGGGGTGGGCATGACCCTTGCCGTTGCCATCCTTGCCGACCAGCGCCACAAACGTGTGGCGGAGCTTGCCACATTTCTGGCGGATGCGGATGTGCGCGTGTGTATCCATTTTGACGCCAATGGTTCCATGGATACATACCGGACGCTGAAGCATAAGCTCTCGCAGCACAAAAACATCGTATTTGCCGACCCGATCGCCTGCAACTGGGGCGAATTCTCGCTGGTCGAGGCGGAACTGGAAATGTGCCGCGTAACCCTTCGGAACTGGCCGCAGGTTACCCATGTGCAGTTGATCAGCGGGGACAGCCTGCCGATTCACAGCGTTCAAAAACTGAAGAATTTTCTGGCCGCCCGCCCCGATACGGATTTTATCGAAAGCGTCGCTGTTGCCGATAACAACTGGATCGTCGGGGGGCTGGGGATGGAGCGCTTTACCCTGCGGTTCCCCTTTTCCTGGAAAACACAGCGCCGCAGGTTTGACCTTTGGGTCACGCTCCAGCGCAAACTGGGCCTGAAACGCCGCCTGCCCGAGGGGATCCGCCCCTATATCGGCAGCCAGTGGTGGTGCCTGACCCGCAAAACCATAGAGGGCATATTATCCGACCCCGGAAAGCCGGAATATGACGCCTATTTCAGGAAAACATGGATCCCCGATGAATCCTATTTCCAGACATTGGTCCGCAACCATTCCCGCAGGCTGGAGGCGGAATCCCTGATGTATTCCCCCTTCGATCATCAGGGGAAGCCGGTCACCTTTTATGACGACCATGCGGATATGCTGCACAGCGTGGACAAGTTTTTCGCCCGTAAAATCTGGCACGGGGCGGACGGGTTGTATCAGGCATTGCTAAGCAACCGGCCGCGACACTATGCTCAGCCGAAAACTGGCCTGTCTGCACAAATTGCGCTGGCCGCTGATCGCCGACGCAACGGGCGGACAGGTCTGCGCATGATCGGCCGCAATCCGAATGTCTGGCACGAGCCGCAGGTGAAAACCGCCGCGACCTATCATGTTCTGGCCGGAATTGCCCCCGTATTCCGCGATATTAACGGCTGGCTGCAAAAGCATGACTCCCCGGTGGCCCATGGCCGCCTGTTTGCGCCCGACCGGGTGCATTTCGCCAATGATGCCCCGATAGAGGCCGGCGGGCTGTCCGCCCTGGCCAGTATCCGCGACAACGCCCCGCTGTGTTTCCTGCGCAATTTCATCTGGCAATATCAGGGCCACCACCCGACCTTCCATTTCGAGCCGGAAGACACCCCCGAAATCGCCCGCGCGCTGGCCTGCGATCCCAATGCCCGCATATATCTGGTCGAATATGGCTGGATCTTCGATCTGGCACAACGCGGCATAACCAATACGGATGCCCTGCGCGCTGTTGCCACACATATGCTGATGCGTGAAAAAGCCCTTGTGGCAAGGCTGCAGGACCCCAAGGCACGCTGCAAGCTGACGAGCTGGACTCTGGGCCAGACTTTGGCGGATCCGGTTTCGGTTTTGCGGGAATTGCTGGACGGGATCGGGGTGGAAAAGACAAAATACCCGATGATTATGCCGACAATGGGCGCCCCGGAAACGGGTCTGGAGTTTGCCCGCCAGCTGAAAAACATCGGTGTTGATATTGACCTGCACAAGCTTGATACTGTTGCAGGCAGGGCATCTGGTCCGGCGTTAGTTTCGGTTAATCAATGAGCCAACAGAAATTCCGGTACTTTGTCATTCTGGGAACCATGCGGTCGGGGTCGAACCTGCTGGAACAGTCCCTGAACCAGTTCCCCGACATCCGCTGTTACGGGGAACTGTTCAATCCGGCTTTTATCGGCGCGCCGAAAGATGCGGAAACCTTCGGGTTTTCCCTGTCAAAACGCGAAAAATCGCCCGAATCCCTTCTGGATGCGATGATCGGGGCCACTGAAACAGGAATTGCCGGTTTCCGCATTTTTGACGGTCACGACCCGCGCATTCTGGACAAGGTTTTACAGGATGAAAGCTGTGCGAAAATTATCCTGCGGCGGGATCTTCTGGACAGTTATATTTCCCTGAAAATCGCCCGCAAAACCGACCAGTGGTTGCTGCATAACGCCCCGCACCGCAAACATACCAAGGTGCGTTTCGATGCGGCGGAATTTGCTGCCTTCCGGCAGGAAAAACAGGCCTATTTCGACCGGATCCGCAAGATATTGCAGGAAAGCGGGCAGACGGCCTTTGATCTGGAATATCCGGCGCAAAAGGATGTTGCGGTTCTGAACGGGCTGGCGCGGTTTCTGGGGGCCGAGGGGCGCCTGAAAAAGCTGAAGGAAAACATCCGCCGCCAGAACCCCGAACCCTTGTCGGAAAAGGTGGAAAATTTTGCCGAAATGCAGGCCGCTGTTCCCGTGGGGGACAAGGGTCGCATGATGCCGGAACATCCCGTGTTACGGGCCAATATCCCCAAAATGGTCAGCTGTCTGGCCCATCCTGTGCTGTTTGCCCCGATCCCGGGCGGCCCCACGGGCGAGGTGCTGCGCTGGATGCACGCGCTTGATGGTGGCCAGCCGATCGAAGATATGCAGGCCGCTGTTGATGACGGAACGGCCCTGCACACGGGGCATAACCGGCGGACCCTGTTTGAATGGATGCAGGCCAACCCCGGTTTGATCACCCTGACGGCTGTGCGGCATCCGGTGGTGCGGGCGTATTTTGCCTTTATGACCAAAATTTTTCCGACCGGACCGGGGGGATATGATGTGATCCGCCGGCAGTTGATCGACAATTACGGGTTGGAGCTGCCGGCCAGGGGGGAAACCTATGCGCTAAAGGACCACCGCGCTGCTTTTCACGGGTTTTTGCGGTTTTTGAAAAGTAATCTGGCAGGGCAGACCAGCATCCGCATAGACGGGCTCTGGGCGCCGCAAATGGCCTTTGTGACCGGTTTCAATACGGCCGTGCCGGTGTCGCTGATTGCCTATGAGGGGCGGCTGGATGCGGCGTTTCGATATGCCGAAACGATGCTGGATATAGAGCGGCCACAACTGGAGCCGCCGCTACAGCCGGATTATGAGTTTCCGCTGGACGCTGTTTATACGCGCCAGACGGAAAACCTGACGCGCAAGGTCTACGGGATGGATTACACCCGTTTCGGGTTTGATGATTATCAGGCCGCTCTGGACGTCTGATCTGTCGTCAGAATAGCAAAAAGCGCATTCGGATCGTCCGAGGACCGCAACTTCGTGCAAACGGCCGGATCCCGCAGGGTTCGGGATACCTGCGCAAGGGCCTTCAGATGGTCGGCCCCGGCCCCTTCGGGGGCAAACAGGGCAAAAACCAGATCGACGGGCTGACGGTCAACAGATTCATAATCGACCGGTTTTTCCAGCCGGATGAACACCCCTTTGACACCGTCAAGACCCGGCAAACGGGCATGGGGAATGGCGACACCGTTCCCCATGCCGGTCGGACCAAGCAATTCGCGTTCCTGAATCGCGGCAAAGATTTCGCGCGAGGGCAGCCCGTAGACGGACTCGGCCACTTGCGCAATCTCTTGCAACAGCCGCTTTTTGCTGGAGGCCTTGAACTGTGCAATCACAGCGTCGGCCGACAGGATTCTGGAAAGTTCCATGTCAGATCTCTGGTTGGTTGGGTCGTTTCTGGACTATTTGATGTTGCGCGGATCAATCCAGCCGATATTTCCGTCTTCACGGATATACACAACATTCACCCCGCCGTGGGTGACATTGCGAAACACCAGCATTTCCACATCGCCGAGTTCCATCTGCATGACGGCCTCGCCCACGGACAGGGTCTGGACGGGGGTTTCCGTCTCGGCCACGATGACGGGCTGCAGGGTTTCGGGTTCGTCTTCCCCGGTGTTTTTCGGTGCTTCGAGAACATAGGAAGGCGCGCCGATGGTTTCGATCGGCTTGCGGCGGTTCTTGTGGTGGTCCTTCAGACGGCGCTTGTAGCGGCGCAGCTGTTTTTCCAGACGATTCACGGCGCCCTCGAAGGCGTCATAGATATCGTTGGCACGGGCCTTGGCAACGGCGTTCAGGCCGGTGGACAGATAAACGGAGATTTCGCAAAGAAACTCGTGCGCGTCCTTGGAAAAGGTCACTTTGGCATCGATCGGCCGTTCGCTGACCGTGTATTTCTTGATCGAGTCCTTAAGTTTTTCTTCGACATGGCTACGCAATGCGTCGCCTATATCAAGGTGTATTCCGCTGATCTGGGTTATCATGGTCTCTCCCCGTAAATGGCCGGCAAGGAGCCGACGTTGGGTTAATATTCCCGGCTCCGCAGAAGCGCGGAACCTAGGGCGGCTTCGACAAAGAGTCAACCGCTGTAACACTGTGTATCTAGGCGTCAACCGGAGGGATATCCAGAGGGTGCTTACAACAATTTCCGGCGCCGGCGACTCGAAGATGCAATGCCCATGCTGTTACGATATTTCGCAACGGTCCGGCGCGCAATATGTATGCCCTCGGCCTGTAAAGTTTTTACTATTTCGAGGTCCGACAGCACGTTTTCAGCGGTTTCCTGCGCAACCAGCGCGCGGATGCGGTCCTGAACGACGGGGGTGGCCACGGGGGCGGTGCCGTCCGCGCTGGCGACAGAACCGGCAAAAAAGAAGCGCATCGGGAAATTTCCCCGCGGACATTCCAGAAATTTCCCGCGGGTTACGCGGCTGACCGTGGCCTCGTGCAGGTCGAGCGTAGTGGCGATTTCCGCAAGGGTCAGGGGGCGCAGGCGGGACAGGCCCGAATCAAAAAACCGGCTTTGGTGGGTGACAACCGCCGTGGCAACCCGCAGCATGGTTTTGGCGCGCTGGTCCATTGCGCGCACCAGAAACCGCGCGTTCGCCTGACATTCCGCCAGATATTCCCGGGTTTTGCCGGCGGAAACCTCTGCCGTATAGCTTTCATTAACCAGAACCTTGGGCAGGGCATTTGTGTTCAGCTCTACCCGCCATGTATCGTCCTGCGAGCGGGTGACAAAAATATCGGGGACGGCGGTTTGCGCCATGTTATGATCATAGCCCGAGGCCGGGCGCGGGTTCAGTCGCTGGATCGTCGAAACCGCCTGATCGAGGGCCTCTGCACTGATCCCCAGAATTTTGGAAAGTTTTGCAAAATCGCCACTGGCCAGCAAATCCAGGTGCCCGACAAGGGCCAGCAGTTCGGGGCTGTCCTGCCCGTTTTCCACCAGTTGCAGGCGCAGACATTCCTGCAAATCCCGCGCCCCGATTCCGGTCGGCTCACAGGATTGCAGCAGGGTTAAAGCGTCGGAAACGGCGGTGGGGGGCTGGCCCAGACGGGCGGCGATGGCGCTGACGGACTGGCCCAGAAACCCGTTTTCGTCCAGTTCGTCAATCAGATGACAGGCCAGCGCGATACGGGCGGGGTCGCGCTCGGACTGGCGGATCTGGGCGGTCAGTTCCTCGCGCAGGCCGGGCTTGGCGGCAATATTCTGCGCCGGATCAAAATCTCCACCTGCTCCATGCGCTGGCGTATGGGTAGGGGGCTGGCGTGCCGGAGCGGGGGGGATGACCTCTAGCAGGGGGTTTTTTTCGGCCTCGGCTTCCAGCAGGGCCGCCAGTTCCGTGTTGGTCATTTGCAGCAGCTGGATTGCCTGACGCAGCTGCGGCGTCATGCTTAGACGCTGGGTCTGCTTCAGTTCCAGCCGCGGGCGCAGGGACATCGCGGCGCCCTAATACTGGAATTGTTCGCCAAGATAGACGCGGCGCACATTGCTGTCCTGCACGACTTCCTCGGGCGTGCCGCTTTTCAGGACTTTGCCGTCATGCAGAATATAGGCCCGATCGACGATATCGAGGGTTTCGCGCACGTTGTGATCCGTAATCAACACCCCGATTCCGCGGTCTTTCAGGTGCGCCACCAGATCGCGGATTTCACCGACGGCGATCGGATCCACGCCGGCGAAAGGCTCGTCCAGCAGCACATATTTGGGTTGTCCGGCCAGACAGCGCGCGATTTCCACGCGGCGCCGCTCCCCCCCCGAAAGGGAAAGCGAGGGCGCGCGGCGCAGGTGGGTGATGGAAAATTCGCCCATCAGTTCCTCTAGCATCTGTTCGCGCTTGTGTTTGTCCTTGAAGTGTAGCTCCAACACCGCGCGGATGTTGTTTTGCACGGACAACCCGCGAAAGATGCTGGCCTCTTGCGGCAGATAGCCGATGCCCAGTTTGGCGCGACGATACATCGGCAGGTTGGTGGCATCGACGCCGTCGATCAGAACCTCGCCGGAATCGGGCATGACCAGACCGGCGACGGAATAGAAACAGGTGGTTTTGCCGGCGCCGTTCGGGCCAAGCAGGGCCACGACCTCGCCCCGTTGCAGGGTCATCGACATATCGCGCAGGACCGGCTTTTTGCCGTAGCTCTTCCCCATATGCGAGACAACCAGCCCCGCATTTCCGTCCCTGACGTCCAGAGTCGCCGCCGCCGTCAATTTCCGGCCCCGGTTTTCAGGATGGTTTGCACGCGGCCCTCGATCTTGGCGGTTCCGGCATTCAGATCAATACGCATTTTCTGTCCCGACAGCGCGTTTTGCCCCTGTGTCAGGATAACGTCGCCGGTCATGATGATGATGCCGCTGTCAAGGTCCACATCCGCGAAATTCGCTTCGGCCGCCTCGGCCCCGTTGGTAAACACCACATGCCCCGAGGCAACAAGCCTGGAAATGGCCCCGGTCGCCGCCGCATTCAGATCCTGATAGACGACCTCTACCTTGTCGGCGGTCAGGCGCATACCGTCGATGCCGATAACAACATTGCCGGAAAACACCGCCTTGCCGGAGGTCTGGTCGATCCCGAGGGTATCTGCCGTGACCTCCACCTGCGTATCGGTCCCGGGTTTCAGGCCGGAAAACGGCACTTGCGCACCCTGCGCCAAAGCCTGCTGGAAGGTCAGGGCGGTTATCACGCTTAAAACTACGCCGAAAATAAAGGATTTGTTCATTCGCTGCCTGCCTTGTCGTCATTCGGGGTTGTCATATTAAACACGAGCTTAACGCCATTCTCAAACCAAATCATCCGCTTTTCTGCCTCGCCTTGACGAATGGTTTCGGTTTTCAGGTTACCCGCCTCTATTTTGCCCATCGGGCTGCTGGCGGTAACCGGCCCGTCCGTGTTCAGTTGTCCGGTATCGAGATCGGCAAACACCTGCTGCGATTCCCCGCGCAGCCCGTCGGAGAACACAACCGTTGTGCCCCCGTCAAAGCGGATTGTGCGTGCCTTCAGGTCCACTTCGGCGTTGCGGGCGGCCAATTCGATTGTCTGGCCGTCGAACAGGCGGATTTCCCCCGACAGGCCGGTTGCGGTAACCTTGGTCGGCTTGGGGGCGTCGGGGTGCAGAACCTCGGCCGTGAAATCATAGATGTCGCCGTTGGCGTTGCTGCCGGAAAAGCGGGGCTTGGTGACCTGCATGCCCGATTGCAGCGCCACGAAATCCGCTTTGGAAAATTGCAGCCCGCCGTCCAGCGTGCGTTCCTTTGTGAACAGGAAAACCGTTGCCATCAGGCCGATAGCGATCAGCGGCAGGATGATTTTCAGCAAGGATATGAAGCGGGAATAGTTCAGGGTGCGTTTCAACATGGCTCAGGCGACTCCGGCGCGCAGGCAGTCGTGCAGGTGCAATATCCCCACGGGGGTGCGGTCCTGCGCGGTGTCCGTCACAAATACGCTGGTGATCTTGTGGCTGTTCATCAGGCCCAGTGCCTCGGTCGCGAGGGCGCGGGAGGGGATCGTTACCGGATTTTCTGTCATGACATCGGCGGCCTTGCGTTGCAGTAACCCTTCCATGTTCCGGCGCAGATCCCCGTCTGTGATCACGCCGGTCAGCCGGGCTTGTGTATCAACAACACCGGCAATTCCGAAACCCTGTTTTGTCATGATCAGCAAGGCTTCGCTCATCGGGGTGCCGGTTTGTACCAGCGGCAGCTTTTCGGCGCGGTGCATGATGTCCGTCACACGCAGCAGACGCGCGCCCAGATGTCCGCGCGGATGAAAGG
>JALWQC010000094.1 GCA_027080755.1 Paracoccaceae bacterium | reverse complement strand
CTTCGTTGGTGACGCCGTATTCCAGAATGCGGGGGGTGCCGTCCTGCAAGGCTTCCAGCGCCTCTTCGACCACGGCCCCCTCTACACAGCCGCCGGAAACCGAGCCGGCGATCTCCATATCCCCGCTGATCGCCAGTTGCGCCCCGACCGGACGCGGGGCCGAGCCCCAGGTCTCCACCACCGTTGCCAGCGCCACCTGCTTGCCCGCCGCCAGCCAGTCCAGCGCCTGCCGAGTCATATCGTCGATATGTATCATCACATCCCCCGTTTCGCGCGGACCTTGCACTCTGGCGGAAAAGAGGTCAACATGCCCCCCGGCAACGAGGAAACCGCGTGCAATCCCTTATCGACATTATCCGTGATATTGATCTGGAATTTCTGGCCGCCGCACAGTTTACGGCCGTGCTGGGCACCGCGCTTGCCCTGTTGCTGATCGCCCATATCCTGCGCAGCCCGCGCACCCCTTCCGCCAGCATCGGCTGGATCATCGTGATTATCACCATGCCCCTTGTCGGCATTCCGCTGTATCTGACCTTCGGGCAGCGCAAACTGCGGGCCAAGATCAACCACAAGGCCAAGATCAACACCGGCCACGGCGCGGTTGTGCATCCCGACCCGATCGACGCGATCCTGACCTCGCTCGGGCTGCCGCCGGGGACGGGGGGGAACGAGGTGACCTTCGATGCGGACGGCAGGCAGGCCTTTGACAGCGTGCTGGAAACCATCGAAAACGCCAGCCGTACCATCGATATCGCCATGTTCATCCTGAAAAACGACGCCACCGGCCAGCGGATCTTGCGGGCCTTGCAGGACAGGGCGGCAAACGGAGTGAAGGTGCGGCTGCTGCTGGATGGTGTCGGCTCTTTCAGCCTGTCGAAACGCTGGCTAAAACCGGCGATGGCGGCCGGCGTGGACATCGCCTGGTTCATTCCGGTGCTGCACCATCCGCTGCGGGGCAAAACCAATCTGCGCAACCACCGCAAAATCCTGATTGCCGACGGCACAACCCTGTGGAGCGGCGGGCGCAATTTTGCCGCCGAATACCTTGGCCCCGACTGTCCGGCCGATTGCTGGATCGATCTGAGCTATCGCCTGCAGGGGCCGTCTGTCGCGGTGTTTGCCGGCATTTTCGAAACCGACTGGCAATTCGCCCAAGGGGTGGATTTGCCGCTGCCGCTGGAAGATGTCCCGACCCCCTACCCCGAAGGCGGGCGCGTGCAGGTGATCCCCTCGGGGCCGGATGTGGAGGGCGACCCGATCTATGCCGCGCTGCTGACCTCGTGCTATACCGCGCAAAAACGGATTATCATTGTCACCCCCTATTACGTCCCCGATCAAGGCCTGCAAGAGGCGTTGAAACTGGCCGCCCTGCGCGGGGTGACGGTGGATCTGGTGCTGCCGGAAAAGTCCAACCACAAACTGGCCGATATCGCGCGCCGGCGGTTTTTGCGCGAACTGGCCGGCGCGGGCGTCAACATCTGGCTGCTGCCCGATTATATGGTCCACGCCAAGGCGATGGTTGTGGACGGAACTTTCGCCATGGCCGGCTCTGCCAATCTGGACATCCGCAGCCTGTTCCTGAACTGCGAGGTTATCAGCGGCTTCTACAGCCCGCCCGAGATCGCATGGCTGGGCACCTGGTGCGAGGGGCTGCGGGACCGGTCCCGACACCATGCCCCCGCACAGGTCGGCACAGTGGCACAAACCATCGAGGGGCTGGTATTGCTGACCGGTTACCAGCTATAGCAAGGCATGAAAAAAACACCCGCGCCCGACTACAGCTTTGAAACCCGCAGCCCTACCCCCGTTTGTGGTGTGGACGAGGCCGGACGTGGCCCCTGGGCCGGCCCCGTGGTCGCTGCGGCCGTCATTCTGGATGCAAACAACATCCCCGACGGGCTGAACGATTCCAAAAAGCTGACCGCCAGGCGCCGCGAGGCCCTGTTTGTCGAAATCCGCGAAACCGCGCATGTGGGGGT
>JALWQC010000093.1 GCA_027080755.1 Paracoccaceae bacterium | reverse complement strand
GTTTATCCAGATGCCGGCGGCCTTGTCCTATCCGATGAACATGAAGACCTACGACTGGGGCTACCATACCGAACCGGAGCCACACCTGGGCAACCGCCAGCTGGTGACCCCGCGCGGCAAGGTGATCGGGGGCTCGTCCTCTATCAACGGGATGGTGTATGTGCGCGGACATGCGCGGGATTTCGACCATTGGGCCGAGCAGGGTGCGGATGGCTGGGCCTATGCCGATGTCCTGCCCTATTTCAAACGCATGGAACACTGGCACGACGGCGGGCATGGCGGCGATCCGGCGTGGCGCGGTGCCGACGGGCCGCTGCATGTCACCCGTGGCCCGCGCAAAAACCCGCTGTTTGATGCCTTCGTCAAGGCCGGCGCGCAGGCCGGATATCCGCTGACCGACGACTATAACGGATACCGGCAAGAGGGCTTTGGCCCGATGGAGCAAACCGTCTGGAAGGGGCGGCGCTGGTCGGCGGCCAATGCCTATCTGAAGCCGGCCCTGAAACGCGAAAATGTCAGCCTGACGCGGGCCCTGGCGCGCAAGGTCGTGTTTGAAAACGGCCGCGCGACAGGGGTGGAAATCGAACGTAACGGTAAAATCGAAACCCTGAGCGCCACCCGCGAGGTAATCCTTGCCGCGGGGGCCATCAATTCCCCGAAAATCCTGCTGCAATCGGGGATCGGGCCGGCGGAGCACCTGTGCGAACACGGCATCCCCCCCCTGGTGAACCGCGCCGGAGTCGGCCAGAACCTTCAGGACCATCTGGAACTGTATATACAGCAGGCCAGCCTGAAACCGGTCACCCTGTATCGCTACTGGAACCTCTGGTCCAAGGCGGTTATCGGGGCGCGCTGGCTGTTGCACAAGACAGGTTTGGGGGCCTCCAACCAGTTTGAAAGTGCGGCGTTTATCCGGTCCAGAGCAGGGGTGGAATACCCGGATATCCAGTATCATTTCCTGCCCATTGCCGTGCGCTATGACGGCAAAGCCGCGGCCGAAGGGCATGGCTATCAGGCCCATGTGGGGCCGATGCGGTCCGCTTCGCGGGGCTCTGTCACCCTGCGCTCCAACGACCCCGCCGCCGCGCCGCGCATCCGTTTCAATTATATGAGCACCCCCGCCGACTGGCAGGATTTCCGCACCTGCATCCGCCTGACCCGCGAGATTTTCGCACAGGACGCCTTCCGCGAATACGCCGGCAAGGAAATCCAGCCCGGTGCCGATGTGCAAAGCGACGCGCAGCTGGATGATTTCATTCGCGAACACGCCGAAAGCGCCTTTCACCCCTGCGGCACGGCCCGTATGGGGGCGGTGGACGATCCGATGGCCGTGGTCGATCCCCACTGCCGTGTAATCGGGGTAGAGGGCCTGCGTCTGGCCGACAGCTCCATTTTCCCGCGCATCCCCAACGGCAACCTGAACGGCCCGTCCATCATGGTCGGGGAAAAGGCGGCCGACCATATTCTGGGCAAAACCCCGCTGCCGCCGGACCCGTCAGAACCCTGGATCAACCCGCGCTGGCGGGAATCGCAGCGATAAATGCTTAGGGCGTAGACCTACCCCTTGTTGCGGAACACATCGGGCGCGGCGTCAACCAGCGTGCGCATGCACTCTTTCACCACGCGTGGCTCCACCAGATATTTGCGGGAAAGCCCGTCGATGGACAGATCCCCCTTCAGGGCCTCTATCGCCAGTTTTGCCCGGAATTCGGGATCCTGCACCGGCGCCTTTTCGACCTTGATTTTCGGCGGAATAGGCGCCGCTGACGGGTCTATCCCGTGCTTTTTAATCGCCCCGTCCATAAAGCTGCCACCACGCGGGACGCCGCCTTCTTTTTCTTCCAGACGGGGTTTCATGCGTCTGGCCCAGAAATGGACGCCGTAGGTATCATCGCCCAGCTCCTGCTCGATTTTGAAGCGGGTCATGATCATGCGGTTGCGGCGTTTGAACGAGACCGGATAAAAGGCCTGCTCGGGCAGGGCAC
>JALWQC010000092.1 GCA_027080755.1 Paracoccaceae bacterium | reverse complement strand
CCACTATCCCGCGCAGGCGGTGGATACGCATATCTTCCGTTTTGCCAACCGCACCGGCGTTGCCGCGGGCAAGGACGTGCTGGCCGTCGAGCGCGCAATAGAGGACAACGTCCCCGTCGAATACCAGCAGCTTGCACACCACTGGATGATTTTGCACGGGCGGTATATATGCAAGGCACGCAAGCCCCTTTGTGCCAACTGCATCATTGCCGATCTCTGCAATTCCGAGGATAAAACAATATGAAAAAGTATCAGGTTGTCGGTATCGGCAATGCCATCGTCGATATTCTGTCCCACATAGAGGACGATTTTCTGGCCGCGAACGGCGTGGAAAAGGGCATCATGCAGCTGATCGATACGGCGCGGGCCGGCGAGCTTTATGCCGCTATGGGGCCGGCGCGGGAAATCTCGGGGGGGTCGGCGGCCAATACCATTGCCGGACTGGCCATGCTGAAGGTGCCGACGGCCTATGTTTCCAAGATCAAGGACGACCAGCTGGGCAATATTTTCGCCCATGACATCCGCGCCATCGGGGCCGATTTCGACACGCCGCGCGCGCCGGCCGACCACGGGGATGAAACCGGGCGCTCGATGATTCTGGTCTCGCCCGACGGGGAACGGTCGATGAATACCTACCTCGGGGTCTCCGAATTCCTAAGCCCCGACGATATCGACGAATCGATCATGGCGGACACCGAGTGGCTGTATCTGGAGGGCTACCGCTTCGACGGCCCGGACAGCCACGCGGCCTTTGCCAAGGCGATCAATGCCTGCAAGGGGGCCGGTGGCAAGGTGGCGATCACCCTGTCCGATCCGTTCTGCGTCGAACGTCACCGCGACGCTTTTCTGGATATGATCCGCAAGGATATCGACCTGCTGTTTTGCAACGAACACGAACTGAAATCGCTGTATCAGACCGATGACCTGGGCATTGCCATGTCGCTGGCCAGCGCCGATACACAGACCGTTGCCTGCACCGTGGGCGAGCGGGGCGCCTATATTTCCAGCGGTGGACAGGAATATCACGCCCCCGCCGTCGCCACCCGGGTAGAGGATGCAACAGGCGCCGGCGATCTGTTTGCCTCGGGCTTTTTTTACGGGCTGGTTAACGGGCGCGACTATCTGACCTGCGGGCGCATGGGCTGCATTGCCGCGGCCGAGGTTATCAGCCACATAGGCGCCCGCCCCGAGGCCGATCTGGGCAAGCTGTTCGCCGACGAGGGGCTGCTGTAACCGCGCCCCCTATACAAACCGGCCCTTTGGCGCTAGAAGCCGCCAACCCTTACTGTTTCGCAGTGCGTTCGAGCGTGGCCTTTCTGCCGCGCCCGTCCTGCGACCCCGAATTCCGAAAGATGAAAAAATGACAGAACACTCAAACGTCCACCCGGCGTTGGCGCAAGCGTTGGAAAAACGTGGTTATGCCGAAATGACGCCCGTGCAGCAGGCCATGATGGATCCGGCGCTGGAACAGGCCGACCTGCTGGTATCCGCACAGACCGGCTCGGGGAAAACCGTGGCCTTCGGTCTGGCCATCGCGCCGACCATTCTGGGCAAGGCGGACCGCTTTTCCTATGTGCCGGCCCCCGTTGCCCTTGCCATTGCCCCGACGCGGGAACTGGCGCTTCAGGTCAAACGGGAACTGGAATGGCTGTATGAATCCGCAGGGGCCACGATTGCCTCTTGTGTCGGGGGCATGGATATCCGTGCCGAGCGTCGCGCGCTGGAACGCGGGGCGCAGATCGTTGTCGGCACGCCGGGCCGGTTGCGCGACCATATCGAACGCGGCTCGCTGGATCTGTCGATGCTGAAGGCCGTCGTGCTGGACGAAGCGGACGAGATGCTGGATCTGGGCTTTCGGGACGAGCTGGAATTTATCCTCGGCTCCGCCCCTGACGACCGCCGCACGCTGCTGTTTTCCGCCACGGTTCCGCGCTCTATTGCCAGCCTTGCGGAACGTTACCAGCGCGACGCGGTGCGGATCAAAAC
>JALWQC010000091.1:6595-8141 GCA_027080755.1 Paracoccaceae bacterium | reverse complement strand
CGGGGGGGGGGAAATCGACCCTGACGATTGAAACGCTGTTCAAGACCGCCTCTATGCGCCTCAACGGGGCGCGGCAGGTGCCGGCGCCCAGCAAATCCATTACGGGGCTGGAATATCTGGACAAGGTGATCGACATTAACCAGTCCGCCATCGGGCGCACACCGCGTTCCAACCCCGCCACCTATACCGGCGCTTTCACCCCGATCCGCGAGTGGTTCGCCGGCCTGCCCGAGGCCAAGGCGCGCGGCTATAAACCCGGGCGCTTTTCCTTTAACGTCAAGGGCGGGCGCTGCGAGGCCTGTAAGGGCGACGGGCTGATCAAGATCGAAATGCACTTCCTGCCCGATGTCTATGTCGAATGCGAAACCTGCAAGGGCAAGCGGTATAACCGCGAAACGCTGGAGGTGAAGTTCAAGGGCAAGAGCATCGCCGACGTGCTGGATATGACCGTCGAGGATGCCGAGGAATTCTTCAAAGCCGTGCCCTCCATCCGCGAGAAAATGACCACCCTGATGCGCGTCGGGCTGGGCTATATCAAGGTCGGACAATCCGCCACCACCCTGTCGGGCGGCGAGGCGCAGCGGGTGAAACTGTCCAAGGAACTGGCGAAACGCTCCACCGGCCGCACGCTCTATATCCTTGACGAGCCGACGACGGGGCTGCACTTCGAGGATGTGAAAAAACTGCTGGAGGTCCTGCACGAACTGGTTGACCAGGGCAACACGGTGATCGTTATCGAACACAATCTGGACGTGGTGAAAACCGCCGATTATGTGATCGACATCGGCCCCGAGGGCGGCGACGGCGGCGGCGAAATCGTGGCCACCGGCACGCCCGAAGACATCGCAAAGGTTGCCGAAAGCTATACGGGGGCGTATCTGAAGGATATGTTGTGACGGGAATACCGTCCGTGTAGCTTGGGGGGCGTATGAAACGCGTAATGATCTTTGGCGCCTCGGGCTCCGGCAAGTCCACTCTGGCCCGTGATCTGGGCGCAATCACCGGCCTGCCGGTTATCCACATCGACCCGATGTATTGGAAAGCGGGCTGGGTGCAGCGGGACAGGGCGGAGACGACCGCCCTGGTGCGCAAAGCCATGGCGCGGGACCGCTGGGTGTTCGAGGGCAACCACCATGCCACCTTTCCCGAACGTATCGCGCGCGCCGATACGGTGGTGTTTCTGGATTTTCCCACGGGTTTGCGCCTCTGGCGGGTGATCCGGCGCACGCTGCGATTCCTCGGAAAGACCCGTCCCGATATGGGCGAAGGGTGCCCCGAGCGTTTCGACGCCGAATTTATCTTCAAATGGGTGGCCGGCTATCGCCGGCGTTCCTATGCCCGCGATCTGGCGGTGTTGGAGGGGCTGCCGGCCGATGTGCGCGCCTTTCACCTGAGGTCCCGCGCCGATGTGCGGCGGTTTCTGGCGGAAATGCGGGCGGGTCGATAAAAGCGTTACAATTTTTCGTGAATTTTGCTATAATTGCTGCGTAACCAGTGGCGGAGGCAATATGCAGCGGATTTTGATTCGTGGCGGGGCGGGAAGTGG
>JALWQC010000091.1:0-6585 GCA_027080755.1 Paracoccaceae bacterium | reverse complement strand
GGAAGTGGCAAGACGACTCTGGCGCTTCGCCTGGGGGAGCGGCTGGACCTGCCGGTCGTTCATATGGACCAGTTGACCTATGGCCCCCGCTGGAAGGCCTTGCCGCCAGAGGGCGTTTATAACGCCGTTCACAACCACGCAGTGCAGGACCGCTGGATAATCGAGGGGAACCATCCCCCTCTCTCGCGCCGCGTATTGCCCGTGCGGAGTGTATCGTATTTCTGGACATCCCTGGCCCCGTGCGCCTCTGGCGGGTGGTGCGGCGGATTTTTGCGAATATTGGCAAAACGCGCAGGGGGATTCCGCAGGGCTGCAAGGAAAACATCCGCCCGAAGTTTCTGGCCTGGGTTCTGTTCGGTTTCAGTATCCACATGCGCAAAAACCTGCTGCGGCGGATAAAGGACGTGCCGGCGGGAAGCTGTGTCTGCATTTTGAGGTCCAGCGCCGATATCGAGCGGTTTGTTACGGGCGCAGGCCTGACGGCGGATGACCTGTTGCCGACAAAAAAGGCCGGAGCGGACTCCGGCCTTCTGGTGTGTTAACGTTGAAACGCCTTATGGCGTTTCGACTTACTTTTGAATCATGCCCTGCCAGCGAACGCCATTTCTTCGCAATCGCTGCCTTACTGGCAGGCCATGATGCGTGTCCCGATGAAAAGTCGAAACGCCTTAGTTGCGGTTGCCGAACAGGCGCAGCAGCATCAGGAACAGGTTGATGAAGTCCAGATACAGGCTAAGCGCGCCATGAATGGCCATTTTGCCGGCGATTGCCTCGCCATCGGGATGGGAGCGGACCTGCAGGTACATGCTTTTGATCTTCTGCGTGTCATAGGCGGTCAGCCCTGCGAACAGCAGCACGCCAAGCGCGGAAACCGCGAACATGATGGCCGGGCTGGCCAGCCAGATGTTGACGATCGAGGCGACCAGAATGCCGACAACACCCATGATCAGGAAGCTGCCCCAACCGGTCAGGTCCTTTTTCGTGGTATACCCCCAGAGCGACAGGCTGGAAAACGCGATCGCGGTGATAAAGAAGATCTGCGCGATTGAAAATCCGGTATAGACCACAAAGATCGAACTGAGCGACAGCCCCATCAGCGCCGAAAAGACGTAGAAGAACATCTGCGCGCCGGCCTGTGACAGGCGGTTGACGGCCGCGCCGAACATAAAGACCATGATCAGCGGGGCGAACATGACCAGATACATCAGCGGGGATGTGAACATGGCATTGATCACGCCATAGGAAAGGAAGCGCGTCGGCTCGCCGTGGACGGCGGCGGACAGGTCCATGCCGACGAAATAGGAAACGATACCGGTGACAACAAGGCCAACCGACATCAGGCCATAGACCTTGTTCATATGTGCCCGCAGGCCTGCGTCGATTTCCGCGCTGCGGACTCCGGCACCGGCGCGGCGGACAGTGTTAAATTCGGTCATTATGACCCTCCTTGATTAGTATTGCGTTCGTTTTATAACGATACCCGCTACATATTGGCACAAAACGCGGGGTTTTCAACCTTTGCGAAAGGATTATTCCCGCGCGCGCAGCACCTGTGCCGGCCGTGCCGCCAGCGGGCGCCAGGCAAAGGCCAGACCGGCCAGAAGGCTGGCCAAAGCCCCGCCGCTGACGATCAGCAGCGCCGAGGTCAGGGCGAAGGTAAAGTCGCTGTCCATAACAAAATGCATCACGGCCCAGCCCGCCAGCCCGCCGGCCGCAATGGCCACGATGCCGGCCGCGGCGCCCAGAATGGCGGCCCGCAGGGCAAAGCTGGCCAGAATACGCGCGCGGCCGGCCCCGAGGGTTTTCAGCAGCGCGGCCTCGTAGGTGCGGTTGCGTTCCCCGGCGGCGGCAGCCCCGATCAGCACGACAAAGCCGGTCAGTAGACTGGCGGCGGCGCCCCAGCGGGTGGCCTCGGAAATCCCTTTCAGCATGTCTCCGATCTGTGCGATCACATTGCGCACGCGGATGGCGGTGACATTGGGCAGCGCCTTGCCAACAGCGTTGACCAGCGGCGTTTCGGCGGCTTTGGTGGCGTAAACCGTGGCGACGGTGCTGTGGGGGGCGCCGGCCAGGGCGGCGGGGTTCATCACCATCAGGAAATTGCCCTGCATGTCGGGGAAATGCACGCTGCGAAAGCTGGTGATCGTGGCGTCCATATCGCGGCCAAGGATGTTCAGGGACAGCGTGTCGCCCAGCTTCAGCCCCAGTTCGGCACCGGTTTTGGCCGAAAAGCTGACCTGCGGGGCACCGCTGTAACCGGCGGGCCACCATTGGCCTTCGGTCAGGGTTGTGGCCTCGGGGAGGGTGGGCGAGAAGCTCAGGGCGTGGTCGCCCCGTGCCACCCAGTGATCGCCAAAGGCCTGTTTGGCCGGCACGCCGTTCACCGCCTTGACCACCGCGCGCATCATCGGGGCGGTGCTGGTGCGGGCCACCCCGTCGGTGGCTTTGGTGATGTCCAGAAACGGCTGCAGCTGGGCGGGCTGGATGTCGATGAACAGATAGGCGGGGGCGACGGCGGGGATGTCCGCATCGATCGCGGCGCGCATGTTGGTGTCGATCTGCCCGACCGTGGCCAGCACCGACAGGCCCAGCCCCAGCGACAGGATGACGGCGCCGGCCTCGCCCCCCGGGGCGGAAATCGCGCCCAGTGACAGGCGCAGCACCGGATGGCCGCGCGTCAGGCGGGATCGCGCCAGCCGGCGGGCGAGGGCCTTGGTGGCAAGCGCCGCCAGATAGAGCGCCCCCAGCGCCAGAGCAACCCCGAAGGCCGACCAGAGCGCCAGTTTCGGAATGCCCGAAAACAGCGCCGCGCTGGTGATCAGGCTGGCGACCAGCGCGCCCTCCAGCACGATGAAATACCAGCGGGGACGGTGGCGCGTGGTGTCGGCATCATCGCGAAACAGGCCGGCGGCGCGGATGGTGACGGCGCGCGCCAGCGGCCAGATGCTGAAGATCAGCGCGGTCAGAATACCGTAGAGCGCGGCCTCCAGCAGGGGCGCGGGGTAGAGGGCGAAGACCACCGGCACCGGCAGGCGGTCGGCAAACATCGGCCCCAGAACCAGCGGCGCGCCGCCGCCCAGCACCAGCCCGATCCCGATGCCCAGCAGGGCCAGAAGCCCGATCTGCAACAGGTAGATGCCGAAAATCATCCGGCTGCTGGCGCCCAGGGTTTTGAGGGTGGCGATGACGGGTTTTTTGGATTCCAGATAGCTGCGCACGGCGGCGGAAACCCCGATTCCCCCCACCGCCAGACCGGCCAGTCCGACAATAACCAGAAAGGCGCCCATGCGGTCCACGAATTTTGCAATGCCCGGAGTGCCGTTGCGCGCGTCCGACCAGCTCATACCGTTATCGCCCATGGCGGCCTCGGCCGAGGCCTGCAGCGCCCCCAGATCGGCGCCGGGCGGGAATTTCAGGCGGTAGTGGGTCTTGAACAGCGTGCCGGTGGACAGCATCCCGCTGTCTTTCAGTGCATCGAGCGGCACAATCACCCGCGGGCCAAAGGCAAAGCCGGTGCTTTCCGGCTCTGCCAGCAGAACGGCGCGCAGCTGGTAATCCCGCGGGCCGATTTTCAGGATGTCGCCCGGTTTCAGGCCCAGACGGTCCAGCAGGTCCTGCGCCGCGACCATCCCCGCCAGCCCGTCCCTAGGCGCCAGCAGATCGGGCAGGGGGGTATCAACCGACAGCGCAACCGCCCCGTATAGCGGATAGGCCGCATCGACCCCCTTCAACTGCACCAGCGTGCGTTTGTCGCCCAGCTGCACCATGGAGCGCATGTCGATGATGGTGGAACTGGCCAGCGCGTGCTCGTCGATCCATTTCTGTTCCTGCGCATCGGCAAAACGGTAGGAAAACAACAGATCCGCGTCGCCCCCCAGCAGGGTGGTGGCATCCTGGCGCAGGCCGGTTTCAATCGCCGCCCGCAGGGATCCGATGGCGGCAATCCCCCCGACGCCGAGCGCCAGACACAGCAGGAAAATGCGGAACCCTTTCAGGCCGCCGCGCAGTTCACGCAGGGCGATGGTCAGGGCGGCGCTCATGCGATTTTCCCGTCCACCAGCCGCAGGGTCCGGTCACAGCGTGCCGCCAGCGTGGCGTCATGGGTTACCAGCACGAGCGTGGAGCCGAAACGGTCCCGCAGCCCGAACAGCAGATCCATGATCGCCGCGCCGTTGGTGCCATCCAGATTTCCCGTCGGCTCGTCCGCCAGCAGGATCTCGGGGCGCGGGGCGGCGGCGCGGGCAAGGGCAACCCGTTGTTGTTCCCCCCCCGACATTTGCGCCGGATAGTGATCCATGCGCGCCCCCAGCCCGACGCTTTCCAGTTCCGCCGCCGCTTTTTCAAAGGCCTGCGGATCATTGGCCAGCTCCAGCGGGGTGGCGACATTTTCCAGCGCCGTCATGGTCGGGATCAGGTGGAAGGACTGGAAAACCACGCCCATGTGGTCACGGCGCAGGCGGGCCAGGGCATCCTCGGACAGGGTGGTCAGATTGTGGCCCAGCACCGAGACCTCGCCGCCGGTGGCCTTTTCCAGCCCCCCCATCACCATCAGCAAAGAGGATTTCCCCGAGCCGCTCGGCCCGATCAGCCCCAGGGTTTCGCCGCTCTGGACGTTCAGGGAAATTCCGCGCAGAATATCGACGCTGCCGGCATTGCCCGAAAGGGTCAGGCGGGCATCGGACAGGTGAATTACAGGGGATGTCATGGGCAGTTTTACCTTTAGCAGAGTTGTCGGCGTGTTTGCACTGGCTATAAGTATGCTCTCACTCACCATAATGCCAGCGCGCGGGGCGGATAAAGTCACAATTCTGGCATTCGGGGACAGTTTGACCCACGGTTTCGGGTTGGAACAGGACGCAGGCTTTGTGCCGCAGTTGCAGGCCTGGCTGCGCGGGCACGGTTTGCCCGGGGCGGTGGTGATCAATGCCGGCGTCAGCGGCGATACCACGGCCGGCGGGCTGGCGCGGATCGACTGGGCGCTGGGGGCGGATGTGGATGCGGTGATTCTGGAGCTGGGCGGAAACGACCTGTTGCGCGGGCTGGCCCCCGGGCAGACGCAGGCCAATCTGGATGGCATTCTGGCGCGGATACAGGCGCGCGATTTGCCCGTGCTGCTGGTGGGGCTGCCGGCGCCTGCGAACTACGGGGCGGATTACAAGGCGGCTTTCGATGCGCTTTATCCGGCTTTGGCGGAAAAATACGGCGTGGCGCTCTACCCGTCGTTTTTGCAGGCCATTGCGCCGGACGGGATGCCGGAGGCGTCCCTGATGCAGGCGGATGCGACCCATCCCAACGCGGAAGGCGTGGCGCGGATCGTGGCGGATATCGGGCCGAAGGTTCTGGCGCTGGTTCAGTAGGCGCGCAGAATTTCCAGCGCCTGTTCGTGCAGCGCGGGGCTTCCGGCGGCCAGAATGCGCCCGCCGTTATGGGCCGCTCCGCCCTGCCAGTCGGTGACGACCCCGCCGGCGTTCTGCACCACGGCAATCGGGCCTTGCACGTCATAGGGGTTGAGGCCGGCCTCTATTACCAGATCGATCTGACCCATTGCCAGCAGGGCATAGGCATAGCAATCCAGCCCGAAACGGGTCAGGCGGACGCGGCTGGCGACGGCCTTGAAAGCGGCGCGCTCGGCCTGTGTGCCGACCTCGGGGAAGGTGGAAAACAGCGTCGCGGATTTCAGATCGGTGCTGCGGGTGCGGATCGGGCGGGTGCCGGTTCTGTCTGTCAGGGTTGCCTGCCCGAAAGCACCGGTGAAACGTTCCCCCAGAAACGGTTGGTCGATGATTCCAAGGCGCGGGCCGGTGCCGTCATCCACCCCGATCAGCACGCCCCAGCTGGCCGCCCCCGAGATAAACGCCCGTGTGCCGTCGATCGGGTCCAGCACCCATGTCAGGCCGCTGGTGCCGGGTTTTGTGCCGAATTCCTCGCCCAGAATGGCGTCGTCGGGGCGGCGGGTGGCCAGAATGGCACGCATGGCCTGTTCGGCCTCGCGGTCGGCGACGGTGACGGGGTCAAAGGCGGCGGGATCCTTGTTGTCGGCCTGCAGGGGGGTGCGGAAATAGGGCAGGATGATCCGGCGCGCCGCATCGGCCAGTTCATCGGCGACGGCGCGCAGTTCTGTTTGCAAATCCGGTGTCATAGAAAATCCCCGCGCAGATGGTTCCGCACGGGGATTTCATATTTTCGCAGTCGCGTCAATTGCGCCTAGGGCGTAGACCCATATCCCCCGCGCCGCCAGTTTGGCAGATTTTTGTCCCGGGCAGGCGCAGGGCCGCAGGAATAGTGGGGCTATTCCAAGGGCCTGCAACGCACTCGGGGCGGAAATCCGCCAAACCCGAAGGGCGCGATCCTCGCTTCATCTCAATGGGTTGTGCCGCTTGCAAAGGGGGCCACCCTGTACGGCGCATCCCAACCCATTGATATTTCGCGAGGATCGCGCTGGCGACGCGGGGTTTATGGGTCTACGCCCTAGGCTGCGGCCTCGCCCAGAACGCGGGCCAGATCGAACAGGCGGCGGCGCTGCTGTTCGGGGATATTGTAATAGGCGCGTACCAGTTCCAGGGCCTCTTTGTCGGCCAGAAGATC
>JALWQC010000090.1 GCA_027080755.1 Paracoccaceae bacterium | reverse complement strand
AAATCCGCCAAACCCGAAGGGCGCGATCCTCGCTTCATCTCAATGGCTCGGGCCGCTGGCAAAGGGGGCCACCCTGTGCGGCGCGTCCCAAACCATTGATATTTCGCGAGGATCGCGCTGGCGACGTCTGGTTTATAGGTCTACGCCCTAAGCTATGCGCCCAGCGCATAGCGGCACTGTCGAACTGTCTGTTGTTGCACATGCGAACAAGCCTATATCAAGCGCATCAACGAACAACACGGCCCGCCACTCAGGACGCGCCGCCCGCACAAAGGAAAAATATTATGGCTTATGTATCCGCCTCTCTGAACTCCCACACGACCCTTCTGGAACGTGTATCCGACTTTATCGCCCGCCAGCGTCAGGCCTATGCCGACCATCGTCTGTATGTGAAAACCATGAACGAGCTGAAATCCCTGTCGTCCCGCGAGCTTGCCGACCTCGGCCTGTGCCGCTCCAGCCTGCATGACGTGGCTTACAAGGCCGTCTACGGCTAACGAATACCGCAGCTTTCCTCCCTTGCTGCGGGTATAAAGAACGGTGTTTCCGGCCCTCCTCCCTGCCGGAAGCGCCGTTTTTTTATGGCCGTTTTATAGCCGGGGGGTTACAGGTTTTCCACTACGCAGCGGTCCATCAGATCCGCAACCATTTCCGGCACACACAATTCCCCCGCCGGCGTTTGCACCGCCGAGGCCGCTGCCGATGTGGCCAGAATACCGGCCTGCTGCAACGGTTGGCCTTGTGACAGCGCCAGCGTCAAGGCCCCGACAAAGCTGTCCCCGGCGCCGACCTTGCTGTCAACCGGCGTTGCGGGGGGGTGCACCATAAAGCGCCGCTCTTTCGTTGCAAAAATAGAGCCATCGGCCCCGCGTGCCAGAATCGCCATTCCGGCCACGCCGTCATTCACCAGTTTCTGGGCAAAATCGGCCTGCTCGCATTTGTTAGCAAAGGGCTTTCCGGCCAGCTCCTCGGCCTCCAACAAGTCCATCCGCAGGATTTCATAGGGCAAACCGGCCCCCGAAACCGAGGCCTCCAACACCCGGTTGGAGGTGTCCAGCACCAGCCGCGCGCCAGCGTTAACCACGGCTGCATTCAGATGCTGGTAAAAATCGACAGGCAAGCCATCAGGCAGGCTGCCGCTGGCAATCACCCATGTATCGGGGGTGATATGTTCCAGAATGCGGGGCACGATGTCGCGATTGCAGGCCTCGCCCCAGACCGGTCCGGGCAGAACGACGCGCAGCTGCTGGTTTGTGTGGGCTTCATGCACGGCGATATTCTGGCGGGTCTGGCCGTTGGTTTCGAACAGAACCGGATCGATATCGATCTTTCGCAACTGTTCCACCAGCAACGCCCCGATCGCGCCGCCAACTGCCACGAAACAGGTGGAGTCCCCGCCCAGAATACGGATAGCGCGGGACGCATTGACCCCGCCACCACCGGCCGAGAACTGCCCGCCCTCGCAGCGCAGTTTCGGGCCGATTACGATCTTGTCCACCGATGCCGCAATATCCAGCGCCGGGTTCAGGGTCAGACTCAGGATTCGGGTCATACGGACATGCAGACGTATTTCATTTCCAGATAGTCCTCCACCCCGTGGTGCGATCCCTCGCGGCCAAGGCCCGATTGTTTGACGCCGCCGAAGGGGGCCACTTCGGTGGATATCAGGCCGGTGTTGACGCCGACCATGCCGTATTCCAGCGCCTCGGCCACGCGCCAGACGCGACTTAGATCCTTGGCATAGAAATAGGAGGCCAGCCCGAAGATCGTATCGTTGGCCTGTTCGATCACGTCGGCCTCGTCCCTGAAGGCGAACAGCGGCGCGACGGGGCCGAAGGTTTCGTCATTGGCAACCTGCATTTCGCGGGTAACGCCTGTCAGGATCGTGGGCTGGAAAAATGTCCCGCCCAGTTCGTGGCGCTTGCCCCCGACCTGCACCTGCGCGCCCTTGGCAGTGGCGTCCCTGATGTGTTCCTCTACCTTTTCAACGGCGGCCTCCGTAAT
>JALWQC010000089.1 GCA_027080755.1 Paracoccaceae bacterium | reverse complement strand
TCCGTTTTTGCCATTATGCGGCTGGAACTTCTGATCGCGCGCCGCAACATGTGGGTGGCGACCTCGCTGATCCTGATGGGGCTGTTTTCGTCCGTGCTGACGCTTGCGGGCGGGGCGCCGACGGGGACGCTCGGGGTGGATCCGCTGACGGTGGCGACGACCTCTATCACCACGCTGTCGGTCTATCTGATCCCGCTGATCGGCCTGCTGCTGTCCTTCGACGCCATCGCCGGCGAGTCCGAGCGCGGCACCCTGGCGCTTAGCCTGACCTATCCGCTGTCGCGCGGGGAAATCCTGCTGGGGAAATTTCTGGCGCATCTGCTGGTTCTGGCCTTTGCCGTGGCCGTCGGGCTGGGGCTGACGGCGGGGCTGACGATCTGGAAATACGGCACGGCGGACCTGTCCTACTGGCCGCTTGTGAAACTGTTCTTCACCTCGCTGGCGCTTGGCGCGGCGTTTCTGGGGATCGGGTATACGGTCTCGGCGCTGACACGGGCGACGGGGGTGGCCTCGGGGATCGTGATTATCATCTGGCTGGTCTGCGTGGTGCTGTATGACCTCGGCCTGCTGGGCGCGCTGGTCGCGGACGGCGGCGGCACCTTTACCAAAACCGTGTTCCCCTGGCTGCTGGTGGCCAATCCGGCCGATGCCTTCCGCCTGCTGAACATGCCGGTTGAAACCGTATCGACCCTTGCCAGCGGTATCGGTGCGGCGGGGCATGCCTCGGGGACGGGGCAACAGCTGGCCTCTTTGCTGCTGTGGCCAGTGCTGGCGCTGTTTCTGGCCTGGCTTGCCTTCCGGAGGATAGAACCGTGAAACCTCTTTTCGCCGCGCTGGCCCTGCTGGCCGTTCTGGGGGCCTGCAAGGACGATGCCGCGCAGGCCATCCCCGACCCGCAACCCCTGAACGAGGATGCGGCCAGCTACTACTGCCAGATGGCCATTTTCGAGCATGTCGGCCCCAAGGGGCAGCTCTATCTGGCCGGCTACCCCGCGCCGCTGTGGTTCTCGCAGGTCCGCGACGCGCTGGCCTATGTCAAATCCCCCGAGCAAGAGGGCGACATCCTTGTCCTCTATGTCAACGACATGGGCAAGGCCCCCAGCTATGACGAGCCGGGCGAGGATAACTGGATCAACGCCAAAGACGCCTTTTACGTTGTCGGTTCCGATGCCGTTGGCGGCATGGGCGCCCCCGAGCTGGTGCCCTTCGGCACCGAAGAATCCGCCAAAGCCTTTGCCGCCGAACATGGTGGCGAGGTTTTGAAACTTGATGATATACCCGCCGAAACCGTCCTGTCCCCCGTGGACTTCGACGCGGCAACACTGGAGACAAACGAATGACTACCCGCCGCAGATTTCTGACTATCCTTGCCAGCGCCACCATCCTGCCCGCCGTCGGTATTCCGGCCGGCGCGCAAACCCGCCAATGGCGCGGGATTGCCCTTGGCGCCAACGCGCAAATCGTGCTGGACCACCCGCAGGCCGATATGCTTCTGGACAAGGCCCTGCAGGAAATCACCCGTCTGGAGGGCCTGTTCAGCCTGCACCGCGACAGCCAGCTGACGCGCCTGAATGCCAACGGCACCTTGCCCGATCCCGCGCCCGAGATGCTGGAAATCCTGTCACTGGCCAGCGCCGTCAACGCCCGCACCAACGGCGCGTTCGATCCCAGCATCCAGCCGCTCTGGGCGCTTTATGCCGAAAGCTACGCGGCGGGGAACACCCCGACAGAGGCGGAAATCGCCGCTACCCCGCGGGGCTGGAAAAACCTGCGGTTCACCCCCGAACAGGTGGCCTTCGGCCGCTCCGGCATGGCGCTGACCCTGAACGGCATCGCGCAGGGCTTTATCGCGGACAAGGTGACCGCGCTGCTACGGGCCAACGGCGTGCGCGACGTGCTGGTCAACACCGGTGCAATCGTCGCCGCTGGAACGGCCCCCGACGGCAACCCCTGGCCGGTGCAGACCGGACACGCGCGCACCCCCACCGTTCCGGCCAGCAACAACG
>JALWQC010000088.1:1288-2007 GCA_027080755.1 Paracoccaceae bacterium | reverse complement strand
GCCTTGCCACCGCGAAACACGAAAATCCCGCGCGCGTCGGCCAGATCCTTTTGCAGCCCGCCTTGCGTGGCCAGCGCGCCGGTCAGGGTCATCCCCTCCAGCCCCAGATCGACCGGCCCGGGGTTTTGCACCTGCCCCAGAACATAGGCGACGTTGTGGTCCAGCCGCGGCACGGTGACGATATCGCCGCCGCGCAACACCGGATCGCCGCTGCGCCGGCCCTTTACCAGAAAGGCGTGCAGGTTGATGCTATAGACCTTGCCGTCGCGCCGGATTTTGACGTTGCGGCTGTCGGCCTGCGGGGTCAGCCCGCCGACGGCGTTTATCGCCTCTACCAGGGTCAGGGGGATGTTGGTGATTTTCTGCGGCCCCGCATGCGCCACCATACCGGTGACGGAGACCTTCTGCGCGTTGAAGCCCAGCACTTTTACTTCCACCTGCGGATCGGGGATGAATTCGGCCAGCGCCTCTGTCAGGCGGGTCTGGATGTGGCTGATCGGCTGGCCGGCCACCTGCATCCGCCCGACATAGGGGTAAAAGATCGTGCCGTCCGCATCGACGCGGCTGCCCGATTCCTGCGCGCTGCGTGCCTGTCCTGCCGGCAGGGTCAGCTCCGGATGGTCCCAGACGGTGACGCCCAGCACATCGCCGACCCCGACCCGATATTCCCAGCCCCGCGTGGCCGAGGGCAGGCCCCCGCCGCCGCCTGCCGGCTCCTT
>JALWQC010000088.1:0-1278 GCA_027080755.1 Paracoccaceae bacterium | reverse complement strand
GGCGGGTGATGGTCACGCCGTCGGCCGCCGTTTCCTGCCCCGCCGGATCAACCGGAAATTCCGTCCGCGCCGGGGATATACAACCGGAGAGTGCGCCCATCAGCAAAGACAGCACCGCCCCCCGAAAAAGCTTTTCAGGCCGTTCTAGCCACATCACCATTTCCTTGCGTTGGTGTCGGTTCACACCATGCTTAGGACCAAACCCTTAAGGTTTTCCTAACGCGCCCGTCTTATTCCGCCGCGCGGGCCATATCCGCGGGAACCGCGCCGAAACGGCGGGTGCGGGTGCGGAAACCGGACAGCACCCGGTCATAAAGAGCGGGGGTGAATTCGGGCCAGGTTTCCTCGACAAAAACCAGCTCGCTATAGGCCGATTGCCAGGTCATGAAGTTGGACAGGCGCATCTCGCCGGCGGTGCGGATGATCAGGTCGGGGTCGGTCTGTCCGGCCGTGTCCAGATGTTCGTCGATGGTTTGCGTCGTGATCTGCGCCGGCGGAATTTCGCCAGCCGCCGCCTTTTGCGCGATTTTCTGCACCGCGCGCACCAGTTCATCCTGCCCGCCGTAATTGATCGCGATATTCAGGTTCAGCCCCGTATTGCCCGCTGTCAGCGCCGTCAGGTCCTGCATCTGCTGGCGGATATCGGCCGCCAGCGGCGCCGGATCGCCCAGAAAGCGCACGCGGACATTGTTTTCGTCCAGCTTGTCGAAATTGTCGCGCATATACTTGCGGAACAGCTTCATCAGGCCTTCGACCTCATGCGCGGCACGTTTCCAGTTTTCGGTGGAAAAAGCGTATAAAGTCAGGGTGTTGACGCCTGCGCCCGGGCTGTGCTTTACGATTTCCTTCACCCGTTTGGCGCCGTTTTTATGGCCGATCAGACGGGCCAGATGCTGCCGGGTTGCCCAGCGGCCGTTACCGTCCATGATGATTCCAACGTGCATAACAATATCCCTGACCAGTTGCCTGACAGCCGAAGGGCTGCCTTTGCCCGAACCTAGCGCCAGACTGTTAACTAAACCCTAACAGGCAGGCACACAAGCGGGCAAAATCCGGCCCTGCGCCTGCCCGGGGCGGAAATCTGCCAAACTGGCAGCGTGGGGGGAATGGGTCTACGCCCTAAAAATAGCGCGTGAACCGCAGGTCCAGCGACAGGGGCGCGCGCACGAAAACCCCCGATCCGGCGCTGGTTTCGCGCCCGCCGAATGTGGTGCCGTCGGCCCCGAAACCCTTGCTGGCCGTCGCGCTGATTCCAACATTGTCGCCAAGGGACCAGTT
>JALWQC010000087.1 GCA_027080755.1 Paracoccaceae bacterium | reverse complement strand
CGGGGCCGGGCGGCCGTGAGCGGGATGTTAACCATGACCGACACCATCGACGTGATCGTGCCGCGCGGCGGCAAGGGCCTTGTCGGGCTGGTCCAGCGAGAGGCCCGCGTGCCGGTTTTCGCCCACCTGGAAGGCATCGTGCATGTCTATGTGGATGCGGCGGCGGATGTGGAAAAGGCCCGCAAGGTTATTCTGAACGCCAAGACGCGGCGCACGGGGATTTGCGGCGCGGCGGAATGCCTGCTGATCGACCGCGCGTTTTATGACGCTCACGGCGCCCCCTTTATCACCGATCTGTTGCAGGCCGGCATAGAGGTGCGCGCCGGCGAGGGGTTGGCGGTGGAAGGCACGGTTCCGGCCAGCGAGTCCGACTGGGGCAACGAATATCTGGATGCGATCATCGCCGCGAAGCTGGTGGATGGCGTGGACGGGGCGATTGCCCATATCGGGCGCTATTCCTCCAGCCATACAGACGCGATTATTACCGAGGATACCGCCGCGCGGGACCGCTTTTTCCAGCGGGTCGATAGTGCCATTCTGATGCACAATGCCTCTACCCAGTTTGCCGACGGCGGGGAATTCGGCATGGGGGCGGAAATCGGGATCGCCACAGGCAAGATGCACGCGCGCGGGCCGGTCGGGGCCGAACAGCTGACCAGTTTCAAGTATCTGGTGACGGGTGACGGGACGGTGCGGCCATAAAAAAGCCCGCCGAAGCGGGCTGTTTTGCAAGAAAGGGGGAGGGGCGCTAGTTGCCCTTCCAGGTGCGCACCGGACCGCAATCCATATGCACGAAATTGGAATGGTAGTATTTGCCGACCCCGCCAGCCCCGCAGGCCAGCGCGGCCTTGGACATCTGCGACACCGTGCGCGATTTCAGGCGCGTATCGGCGGCCATGCCCTTGATGTGGTAGGAATTGGAGGCAACGCCGCGGCTGCGGGCGCGCAACATGGCATTGGTTTTGGGCGAACGGTAGCCCGACAACAGCAGGTATGGCTCCGATGTTTCCATCAGGTGATGGGCCGCGGCCAGAATGTCGATATTGCGGCGGTCATAGTCGATGACCAGATTTTCCCGCCAGTCGCGCATGAAATAATTGATTTCCTGCAGGGCGGGTTTGATATACTGCCCTTCGACCCAGTAAATGGTATCGACGGTTTCGCCGGTGCGCTGGTTGTGCATGTGGATCCGGCGGATATCGCCAGCATTACGCAGAAAACCGGCGGCATTGGCGTAAACCGGGGCGGCTACAACGGCGGAAATCCCCGCGAATGCGCCAAGCAAACGCCGGCGGGAAAGGGTCGCATTGGTTGGTTTCATCTATCTGCCTCGTCGTGCTTTTTTAGACAGCCGTTTGCCGGCTTTCGTCATCCTATAACACAGGGAACTGCTTTACGTTTACGTTTATGGCATAAAATGATTCGCACGCCAAGTGGCAGTTTTGTCTAAAATTATGGCTTTGCCGGTTTCCGCCTATTCTAACGAAAGCGTGAACAGGCGCTCGCTGGACACTATATGTTCTTTTTATATGTTACTTTAATCCCACAATGGGCAATATTCTGCTGAATTACGGCATTTTTCGGTCGAATCAGGATGTTTGTCTGTGTATGGACCATTGGTAAGCGCACTTTCTGTGACTTTGAGGAAACAATGTATCATTTTAACCACAAAAACCTATTTTCTGTGTCCGTAGGGGCAATTTCGCTTGCCTTTTCCCTGAATCTGCAAGGGGCGCAGGCGCAAAGCACCGAGATCACCGAAACACCGGTGCAGGTTGTCTCCCCCGAAGCGGCGGTAGACGCCCCCGTTGTTCTGACCTACGAGGAACAGCTGGCGCAGGCCGTCAAGGACGCGATGGCAACCGCCGGTCAGGATTTTGTGGATTTCTATGCCACACGGGATTTCCGGCCGGTCTGGGCCACGGCGGGGAACAAGACCCTGTTGCAGCTGCTGACCTTTATCGAAAGCGCACCGGACCATGCCCTGCCGCTGGCCCGTTACAACAC
>JALWQC010000086.1 GCA_027080755.1 Paracoccaceae bacterium | reverse complement strand
TGACAAGCAGGGCGGGCATTATCTTTTCAGCGCCACATCCGGCGCGCAGGCGATAAAGAACGGGTTTTCATAGAGCGCCTTGCCATAGGTTAGCGGGCTGTGGTCGTCAAACCGCACGACCTTGCCACCGGCCCCGCGCAAAACCGCATCCCCGGCGGCCGTGTCCCATTCCATCGTGCGGCCCAGACGGGGATACAGATCGGCCTCGCCCGTGGCCACCAGACAGAATTTCAGCGATGACCCCGCCCCGCGAAAATCCCCGACCGCATATTTGGCAATATAGTCGTCCGTCGCCTGATCCCGATGCGACTGCGAGGCCACAACCGTCAGCGCCCCGTTGTCCGGTTTCGCGACATGTATATCCCGCACAGGGCCGACCTTATCAGGGGTGAAGTCCCCGGTTTCCTCGACAGAACCCCCATCGGCAAGCGTGTAGAACAGCCGGTTTCTGGCGGGGGCATAGACAACACCCAGCACCGGAACCCCGTTTTCAACCAGCGCAATATTCACCGTAAAATCCCCGCGTCGATGCACGAATTCCTTGGTTCCGTCCAGCGGATCGACGATAAAAAACCGCTCGGAGGAAACCGAATGGCTGTCGCTTTGTTCCTCGGTCACCAGGGCGATATCGGGGAAGGCGGCGCGCAATCCGGCCGAGATCAGCCGGTCCGCGGCCTCGTCGGCCTCGGTTACGGGGCTGTCGTCGGCCTTCAGGCGAACGTCGAAATCGGGGCGGGCGTAGATTTCCATGATCTTCCCCCCCGCCAGAATGGCCAGACGGCGGATCTCGGAAACAATCTTGGCATTGGACATTTCGGTAGCCTTTTGTAAATACTGTGCACTGTATGTTACAGCTATATGGACGCGAACAAACGCAATAGGCAAGCCGTGTTGTCATACGGCCACCTGACGGGGAATGATTGAATGCAACCGAAAACACGCAGGGTCCAGACACTTCCGGGGGCGGCGGCGACCTTTGTGGAACTGCTGTACCACTCGATTGTTCGCGATATTCGCAAGCAATCCGGGAATGCGGCGCTCGGGTTTTTGACCGTTTTGATGCAAAACCTTGTCATGCTGACGATCTTTTTTCTGATGTATACCCTTCTGGGGGCCAGAACCCTTGCAATCCGCGGGGATTTTGTCCTGTTTTTGCTGACCGGGATTTTTCTGTTTCTGACCCACAACCAGGCCATCAAAAGCGTCATGGGGGCCGCTGCCCCGACCGACCCGCTGATGCTCCATAGTCCGATGAGCACCGTGCTAAGCATCCTGACGCAGGCCTTGTCCCAGCTGTATCTGCAAATCGTCACGATCGTTCTGATCATGTTTGCCACAACCCTGATTCAGGGCCGGATCGAGATTTATAACCCGTCCGGTCTGCTGTTTCCGTTTTTCATGGCCTGGGCCAGCGGAATCGGGGTGGGTATGATTTTTCTGGTTTTGCGCCCGATGGCCCCGAAAATCGTCCCCATCATTGCACAGCTATACCGGCGCGCCAATATGATCACGAGCGGGAAAATGGTGCCGGCCAACTATATGACGGCAACCATGGTGCAGTGGTTTTCGTGGAATCCCCTGTTCCACACCATCGACCAGATTCGCGGCGAGGCTTTCGTTAACTATTTCCCGCACCGCTCGAATATGGAATATCCGGTGATCTTTACGGTCGTAACCATCACGCTGGGCCTGATGGCCGAGGCATGGTTGCGCAAACATATGAGCGCCAGCTGGGGCAAAAGGACAATCCTATGAGCGACACAGAACCCAGGGGCATGCTGGCCCTTCAGACCATCGCCATGCCGGCCGATACCAACGCCAACGGCGATATTTTCGGCGGCTGGCTGATGGCGCAAATGGATCTGGGGGCCTCGGTCGTGGCGCGGGAACGATCGAACGGAAAGGTGGCGACTGTGGCCGTCAACGCCATGACCTTCCACAAACCGGTGCGGGTGGGGGATCTGGTGTCCATCTATTCCGACATCATCAAGGAAGGCACAACATCCATGCAGGTAAAGGTAGAGGTCCGCGTAACCCGCCTGCCGTCCAGCAAGCGGGTCAAGGTAACCGAGGCCACCTTTGTTTTCGTAGCCATTGACGAAAACGGCAACAAGCGCACCCTGCCATGAGCCTGCGCAATGCCAACATCCGCCTGAACCGGATGATAGCCGAGCCCCCTTTGCAATCCCGCTGGTTCCTGATGGACCAGGACCGCATAAACACCTTTGCCGACGCGACAGAGGACCAGCAGTTTATCCATGTTGACCCCGCCCTTGCCGCCCAAACCCCGTTCGGCGGCACCATCGCGCACGGCCTGCTGACCCTGTCGATGACAAGCGCCATGCTGAACGATGCCCTGCCGGAATTCGAGGGCGTCACACAGATCATCAACTACGGCTATGACAAAATCCGCTTTACCGCGCCGGTCCCCTCGGGCAGCCGTATCCGCGGGGTGTTTGCCCTGAAAACCATAGACGTGGACAAGGGGTTTCTGACCCTGCACATGGATGTCACCATAGAGATTGCCGGCAGCCCGCGACCGGCCCTGTTTGCCATGTGGATCGGGCGGATGTATTTCGCAAATTAACCGGATTTTCCCCAATAGTTTGAATCAATTGCCCCCTTCCGCCGGTTTTTCGCATTTCTATCAAAAAAACGTGAAAAAGTCGGGGGGGGACCGCTTGCAGCACCGAAATGGCGCTCCTATATACCCTTCAAACGATCCCGTCGGGGTCGCCTTTGGGAAGAAGTACAAGGGCCGAACGAGGACTTGGACTTCAAACTCGCCACATGAAAGGAACTGACATATGTCTAAAATTATCGGAATTGACCTCGGAACCACAAACTCCTGCGTTGCCATCATGGATGGTTCGCAGCCGAAAGTTATCGAAAACGCCGAAGGGGCCCGCACGACCCCCTCTATCGTCGCCTTCACCGACGAGGAACGCCTGGTAGGTCAGGCCGCCAAACGGCAGGCCGTTACCAACCCCGAAAACACCCTGTTCGCCATCAAACGCCTGATCGGCCGTCGTTTTGACGACCCGATGGTAAAGAAGGATATGGACCTCGTCGCCTATAAAATCGTCGAAGGCCCGAACGGGGACGCATGGGTTGAAGTGAACGGCGAAAAATATTCGCCCTCGCAGATTTCCGGCTTTATCCTGCAGAAAATGAAGGAAACCGCCGAAAGCTATCTTGGCGAAACCGTTTCGCAGGCCGTTATCACGGTTCCGGCCTACTTCAACGACGCCCAGCGCCAGGCCACCAAAGACGCCGGTAAAATCGCCGGTCTGGAAGTCCTGCGTATCATCAACGAGCCGACAGCCGCCGCGCTGGCCTATGGTCTGGACAAGGAAACCAGCAAAACGATCGCCGTTTACGACCTTGGCGGTGGTACCTTCGACGTTTCCATCCTGGAAATCGACGACGGCCTGTTCGAAGTGAAATCGACCAACGGGGATACCTTCCTGGGTGGTGAAGATTTCGACATGCGCATCGTGGACTATCTGGCAACCGAGTTCAAAAAAGAACACGGCGTTGACCTGAAAAACGACAAGATGGCCCTGCAGCGTCTGAAAGAAGCCGCCGAAAAGGCCAAGATCGAGCTGTCCTCGGCCACGCAGACGGAAATCAACCAGCCGTTCATCACCATGGATCCGGCAACCAGCCAGCCCCTGCACCTGGTCATGAAACTGACCCGTGCAAAACTGGAATCGCTGGTTGGCGACCTGATTAAACGGTCCATGAAGCCTTGTGCTGCCGCGCTGAAAGACGCCGGTCTGACCAAGGGCGACATTGACGAGGTGATCCTGGTCGGTGGTATGACCCGTATGCCGAAGGTTATCGATGAGGTTACCAAATTCTTCGGGAAAGAGCCGCACAAAGGCGTTAACCCGGACGAAGTTGTTGCCATGGGCGCCGCTATTCAGGGTGGTATCCTTCAGGGGGACGTCAAAGACGTTGTTCTGCTGGACGTTACGCCGCTTAGCCTGGGTATCGAAACGCTCGGCGGGGTCTTTACACGCCTGATCGATCGCAACACCACGATCCCGACGAAGAAGTCGCAGGTATTCTCGACCGCCGAAGACAACCAGAGCGCTGTGACCATCCGGGTATTCCAGGGTGAACGCGAAATGGCTGCCGACAACAAGCTGTTGGGCCAGTTCAACCTTGAAAACATCCCGCCCGCCCCGCGCGGTGTGCCGCAGATCGAGGTGACCTTCGACATCGACGCCAACGGTATCGTTTCGGTATCGGCCAAGGATAAAGGCACCGGCAAAGAGCAGAAGATCACCATTCAGGCTTCGGGCGGTTTGTCCGAGGACGAGATCGAGGCAATGGTCAAAGAGGCCGAGGAAAATGCCGAGGCCGACAAAGCCAAGAAAGAGCTGATCGAAGCGAAAAACGGCGGCGAGGCCCTGATCCACGCAACCGAAAAATCGCTGGAAGAGCATGGCGACAAGGTTGACCCGACCACGGTTGAAGTCATCGAAATGTCGGTGAAAAACCTGAAAGAGGCCCTCGAAGGGGATGATGCGGAAGCTATCAAAACCCGCATTCAGGACCTGACCGAGGCTTCCATGAAGCTGGGCGAGGCCATCTACCAGGCCGAGCAGCAGGCCGAAGAAGGGGAAATCCCGGATGAGTCCGGGGCCGACGACAGTGACGAAGATGTCGTGGACGCCGACTTCGAAGACCTCGACAAAGGCGACAAAGCCTAATATCGGAACGCTAATATGGCCCGCCCCTAATCGGGCGGGCCATTTGTATGACAAGGGGATAAACCCGCATGGCAAAACGTGACTATTACGAAGTCCTCGGGGTCTCGAAAACCGCGACCATCGTCGAGCTGAAAAAAGCCTTTCGCGTCAAGGTAAAAGAGCTGCATCCAGACCAGAACCCGGACAACCCCGCGGCCGAAGAACAGTTCAAAGAGGTTACCGAAGCCTACGACATCCTGAAGGATGAGAACAAGCGCGCCGCCTATGACCGCTATGGCCATGCCGCGTTTGAAGGGGGCACGGGCGCCAGCGCCGGACATGGTGGCGGCTTTCACGGCCACGGCGATTTCGCCAGCGCTTTCTCGGATGTATTCGACGATCTTTTCGGCGGCTTCGGTGGCGGCGCACGGCGCGGGCAACGGGCCACGCGCGGCTCGGACCTGCGGTATAATCTGCGCGTAACGCTGGAAGAAGCCTATACCGGCAAGCAGGCGACGATCACGGTTCCCGGCTCCACCACTTGCGATGCCTGCAATGGTACCGGTGCCGAGGGTGGCGCCGAGCCGACAACCTGTCCGACCTGTTCGGGCATGGGCAAGGTACGCGCGCAGCAGGGCTTTTTCACCGTGGAACGCAGCTGCCCGACCTGTAACGGCCGCGGCCAGATTATCAAAAACCCCTGCGCGGCCTGTCACGGCGAAGGACGGATCGAAAAAGAACGCTCGCTTAACGTCAACATCCCCGCCGGCGTGGAAACCGGCACCCGCATCCGTCTGGCCGGCGAGGGCGAGGCCGGACTGCGCGGCGGCCCTTCCGGGGATCTCTACATCTTTATAGAGGTCCGCCCGCACGAGATTTTCGAGCGGGAAAACCAGAACCTGTTCTGCCGCATTCCGGTATCCATGACCACCGCCGCCCTCGGTGGCGAGCTGGAGGCCCCGACGCTGGACGGCGGGCGCACCCGCGTCAAGGTTCCCGCCGGCGTGCAATCGGGTAAACAGTTGCGGTTGCGCGGCAAGGGGATGCCGTCCCTGCGCGGCGGTTCCGACGGGGATCTCTATATCGAACTGGCGGTGGAAACCCCCGTCAACCTGACCGGAAAGCAAAAGGAATTGCTGCGGGAATTTGCGGAGTTGAGCAATGAAAACAACCCCGCCGCACATGATTTTTTCAGTCGTGTGAAAAGCTTCTGGGAAGATATGAAGGGATAAAAAAAGGGCGGTTTTACCCGCCCTTTTTTATTGCCTGTCCCTAGGCGTGAATGGCACCGTCCCCGCAGGCCAGTGCAGCCTCGCGCACGGCTTCCGAATAGGTCGGATGGGCATGGCAGGTGCGGGCGATATCCTCGGCTGCGGCGCCGAATTCCATGGCAACGCAAATCTCGTGGATCAGCTCGCCGGCGACAGGGCCCAGAATATGGGCGCCCAAAATACGGTCCGTTTTGGCATCGGCCAGAATTTTCACAAACCCTTCGGTAGCAAAATTCGCCTTGGCGCGACCGTTGCCCATGAAATTGAACTTGCCAACCTTATAGGCATGGCCGGCCTCTTTCAGGGCGTCTTCGGTCAGGCCAACGCTGGCCACCTCGGGGGTGGTGTAGATAACGCCGGGGATGATGTCGTAATTCACATGCCCCGCCTGCCCCGCAATGGTTTCGGCCACGGCAATGCCCTCATCCTCGGCCTTGTGGGCCAGCATCGGGCCGGTGATCACATCCCCGATGGCATAGATCCCCTCGACGTTGGTGCGCCAGTGGGCGTCGGTTTTGATCTGCCCGCGTTCGGTCATTTCCACGCCCAGCGCCTCTAGCCCCAGACCGGCGGTATAGGGCTTGCGCCCCGTGGCGACCAAAACGATGTCGGCGTCAATGGTTGCCTCGGTATCGTTTTTGCGCAGCTTGTAGGTGACCTTGGCCTTGGTTTTCGTGGTTTCCACCTTCTGCACGGCAGCGCCCAGAACGAACTTCAGGCCCTGTTTTTTCAGGCTGCGCTGCAGGGTTTTGCTGATGTCGCTGTCCATGCCGGGCGTGATGTGGTCAAGGAATTCCACAACCGTAACCTCGGCCCCCAGACGCGAGTAGACCGAGCCCAGCTCCAACCCGATGACACCAGCGCCGATCACGACCATTTTCTTCGGCACCTTCTTCAGGGCCAGCGCACCGGTCGAGGATACCACGATCTTTTCGTCTACCTCGACATTGGGCAGCGTCGTCGGCTCGGATCCGGTGGCAATCACGATATTCTTGGCGGTATGAACGTCGTCCCCGACGGTTACCTCGCCCACGCCGGTGATTTTGCCCCAGCCCTGAATGTAATCGACCTTGTTCTTTTTGAACAGGAACTCGATCCCCTGCACATTGCCGTCAATCACCGACTGTTTGTAGTCCATCATCGTCGGCAGATCGACCGAGGGGCTTTTGCCCATCAGGCCCATTTTGGTGAAATTCGTCGTCGCCTCGTGATAGGATTCCGAGGCATGCAGCAAGGCTTTGGACGGGATACACCCCACGTTCAGGCAGGTGCCGCCCAGTGCGCCGCGCCCTTCGACAACGGCGGTTTTCAGGCCCAGCTGGGCGCAACGGATCGCGCCGACATAGCCGCCCGGGCCGCCGCCGATGATGATAACGTCATAGTTCGACATGGGGTATCTCCTTCAATATTCGTGCGGCGCAGGTGCCGGAACGGGCGGGTTGCCCCGCCCGCTGTGTTTACAAATCCATCAGCAGACGGCGCGGATCCTCGATCGCTTCCTTGACACGCACAAGGAAGGTTACCGCGCCCTTGCCGTCCACGACACGGTGGTCATAGGACAGGGCCAGATACATCATCGGGCGGATGACAATTTCACCCTTCACCACCACCGGACGATCCTGGATTTTGTGCAGGCCGAGGATGCCGGACTGCGGCGGGTTCAGGATCGGAGAGGACATAAGCGAGCCGTAAACCCCGCCGTTGGAAATGGTAAACGTGCCGCCCTGCATTTCCGCCATCGACAGCTTGCCGTCGCGCGCCCGTGCGCCCAGTTCGGCAATGGATTTTTCGATGTCGGCAAAGGACATGCTGTCCGCATTGCGCACCACCGGCACGACCAGACCGGTCGGGGTGCCAACGGCAACGCCCATATGCACGAAGTTTTTGTAAACCACGTCGTTGCCGTCAATCTCGGCGTTGACCTCGGGGACCTCTTTCAGGGCATGCACGCAAGCCTTGGTGAAGAAGGACATGAAGCCCAGTTTCACGCCGTGTTTCTTCTGGAAAGCGTCCTTGTATTCCTTGCGCAGGTCCATAACGGCGGACATATCGACCTCGTTATAGGTGGTCAGCATGGCGGCGGTGTTCTGGGCCTCTTTCAAACGGCGGGCGATGGTCTGGCGCAGGCGGGTCATTTTTACCCGTTCCTCGCGGCTGGCATCATCCGCAGGCACTGCCGCGCGCGGGGTGGGGG
>JALWQC010000085.1 GCA_027080755.1 Paracoccaceae bacterium | reverse complement strand
CGACCCCGACGTCCTCGATACATGGTTCTCCTCCGGTCTCTGGCCGATCGGCACGCTGGGCTGGCCGAACTGGACCGAAGAGACGAAGAAATACTTCCCGACCTCGACCCTGATCACCGGACAGGACATCCTGTTTTTCTGGGTCGCCCGCATGATGATGATGCAGCTGGAGGTGGTGCAAGAGGTCCCCTTCCACAGCGTTTATCTGCACCAGCTTGTGCGCGATGAAAAGGGCGTGAAAATGTCCAAGACGCTGGGCAATGTCATTGACCCGCTCGACATGATCGACGAATTCGGCGCCGACGCCATGCGCTTTACCATGACCTCTATGGCGGCCATCGGGGCGACGCTGAAACTGTCGATGGACCGGGTCAAGGGCTATCGTAATTTCGGCACGAAACTGTGGAATGTCGCCCGTTTTGCCGAGATGAACGAATGTATCCCCGACCCCGATTTTGACCCGAAATCGGTAACGCAGACGGTGAACAAATGGATCATCGGGGAAACCGCGCGCGCTTTGGAAACAACCGACAAGGCGCTGGAATCCTTCCGTTTTAACGATGCGGCAAACGGGCTTTATGCCTTTGTCTGGGGCAAGGTCTGCGACTGGTATGTGGAATTTGCCAAGCCCCTGTTGCAATCGGAGGATCCGGCCGTGGTGGCCGAAACCCGCGCGACAATGGCCTGGGCGCTCGATCAAAGCCTGATCCTGCTGCACCCGATCATGCCCTTCATCACCGAACAGCTCTGGGGCGATATTGCCGAGCGGCCGAAGATGCTGGTGCATGCGGACTGGCCGCAATATTCCACCGCCGATCTGGTGGATGCGGATGCGGACCGCGAGATGAACTGGGTGATCGGCCTGATCGAAAGCATCCGCAGCCTGCGCGCCGAAATGCGTGTGCCGGCAGGGGCGAAAATCCCGATGGTGCAGCTGGAACTGGATGCGGCAGGGCAGGGCGCGCTGGATCGTAACGCGGTTCTGATCCAGCGTCTGGCGCGGATTTCCGAGGTAACGCAGGCCGCCCAGGCCCCCAAAGGCGCGGTGACAATCGCGGTCGAGGGGGGCACCTTCTGCCTGCCGCTGGCCGATATTCTGGATCTGGACGCGGAAAAGGCGCGTCTGGAAAAGGCGATCGCCAAGCTGGAAAAGGAAATGAACGGCATCAAAGGCAAACTGGCGAACGAGAAGTTCACCGCCAAGGCCCCCGCTGCCGTGGTGGCCGAAAACCGCGAGCGTCTGGCCAGCGCCGGCGAAGAGCTGGAAAAACTGCAATCGGCCAAGGCGCGCCTTGCGGAATTGGGGTGACGCGCGGGCCAAACCGTGGTTAACAAAAGGGGCGCCGCGTGCGTCCCTTTTTTGATGGAGCCAGCCTTGACCAACCCCCTTGCCAGCCGTTTCGGTTTTGTGTTTCTGCTGGGCGGGCTTTCTGCCCTGACGGCCCTGAGCATTGACATCACGGCCCCCGCCACCGGCGTTATTGCGCGGGATCTGAAGGTGGAAGAAAGCCTCGGCGCGTTGATCGTCGGGGTCTATTTTCTGGCCTATGGCGTGGGGCAACTGTTCTGGGGCTTGCTGTCGGATGCCTTCGGGCGACGCCGTGTTTTGCTGGTCAGTCTGGTCGGTTTCGTGCTGGCCTCGGTCGGGACCTCGATGGCCGGCAGCTTCTGGATTCTGATCGGTTTCCGCGCGTTGCAAGGGCTGATGGCCGGCGCGCCGGTGATTGCCCGCGCCATTGTGCGCGACATCGGCCACGGCGAGGTGGCGGCGAAATTGCTGGCGGTTCTGATGGCCGTTACCGCCGTGGCCCCCCTGTTGGCACCGATCATCGGCTCGGGGATGCTGGTGCTGTTTTCCTGGCGCGCGATTTTCATCTTTCTGGCCGGCATGGGGCTGTTGCTGTTGTGGCTGACATGGCGCATTGGCGAAGAAACCGCGCGCGAAATGCGGCGCGAACGGCTGAGTTTCCGCTTTGTTTTCCATGCCTTGTCCTATCTTTTCCGCCAGCGCGAC
>JALWQC010000084.1 GCA_027080755.1 Paracoccaceae bacterium | reverse complement strand
TTCCCCGCGAAATCTGGGAGAATCCGCGGCAACTATGGACAGCTGGGCAGCCAGAAACCTCGGGGGGATTAGACCGGGTTTTATCAATCACTCGGGTTTGACCGACAAGGCCCGCATCAGCCCCGCCGAAATGGCCGGCATGCTGTCACACCCGCTGGCCAAACACCATCTTTCCGGCCTGCTAAAACCCTATCACCTGCGGGATTCGACGGGCGCCGACATGGATATGGGCAATGTGCGCATCGTTGCAAAAACCGGCAGCCTGAATTTCACCCACGCCCTGGCCGGATATCTGGAAAAAGGCGGCGCAAAATACCCGTTTGCGATTTTCGCCTCGGATCTGGCCGCCCGTGCCCGCATCCCCATGGCGCAACGGGAACGCCCACGCGGGGCTAGGACATGGGGCGGGAAAGCAAAACGGCAGGAAATGGCGATTTTGCGGAACTGGTTAACAAAAATCTAGACGGCGAGTGCAACCATACCGCCCTGACTCCGCTCGATTTTCTGGCCCAGCTCAAGATCGACAAGCGTGGACAACACCCTTTCCGGAGGCAATCCCGTCTGACGAATCAGCATGTCCTCTGTCACCGGCGTCGGCCCGAGTAATGCCAGCACCTGCGCTGTTACATCGCCTTGAATCTCGGGTGTTTTTTCAATTTCTTCAATAGGTTGCTCCACCTCGGAAATGGTTAATGCCTCCTGAATATCCTTGGCGGAGCGGATCAGGGTCGCCCCGTCGCGAATCAACATATTGCAACCGGCCGCACGAGCATCGAAGGGATTCCCGGGCACGGCCATAACCTCGCGCCCCTGATCAAGGGCATCGCGCGCCGTAATCAGGGAGCCCGATCTGCTGGCCCCCTCGACCACAACCAGGGCCTGCGAAAGACCGGAAATGATCCGGTTTCGACGCGGGAAATGGCGGGCTTGCGCCTGCACACCCATGGGCATTTCAGACAGCAACAAACCTTTTTCAACAATGTTTTCATATAGTTGTAAATTTTCACGCGGATAGACCATATCAATCCCCCCCGCCAGAACCGCAATCGTTCCCCCTGAAAGGGCCGCTTTGTGCGCCTCGCCATCAATACCGCGGGCAAGGCCGGACACCACGGAAAAACCGGCGCTGGAAAGATCAGCGGCCAGACTGACCGCCATGCGCCGCCCCAAAGAAGAAGCGTTGCGCGCCCCGACAATCGCAACACAGGGCCGCGCCGCCAGTGCAACATTCCCGCGCGCCCACAACAGCGGTGGCGGATCGTTAATCAAAGGTAAAAGTTTCGGGTAATCCGTTGATCCTAAACACAAAAGACGGGCACCTCCCCGCATTCCCGCAGAAATCTCATCCAGCGCCATCTGCCTTGGAAATATCTCGTAATTGTTAACGCCGGCGTCTTTGGCAATCGCGGGAAGTGCGCGCAAGGCCGCCCATGCATCCCCGTGTTCGCGCATCAGGCGAACAAAAGTTACCGGCCCGACACGACGGGACCGGGCCAGTTGCAGCCAGTCGGCCAGCCCCTCCGTCGTGGTAGGGACGGCCGAGGCGGGAATTTTGGTGCTTTGCGTATTCATACGAAGACTGTGGCAAGGGATGGTTAAAATACCATTAACCGGATAAAATCCGTGCGTAAAATGGAGGGCCTTATGTCAAAGTCGAAAATATTGTTTAGCCGTAAACTACCTGCCGCTGTCGAGGAATACGCCCGTCAGAAATTCGACGTCACCCTGAACGAAAACGATGCGCCGATGGACCGGCCTGCCATGCAGAAGGCCTTGAAAACCTATGATGGAATCGTGGTTACCGTGACCGATGACCTGCAGGCGGAAACATTTTCCCAAGGCCCCGTACGCTGCCGTATTCTGGCGAATTTTGGTGTTGGTTTCAGTCACATAGACATTTCGGCCGCCCGAAAATCCGGCCTGACAATCACCAATACGCCCAACGTTCTGGATGATTGCACGGCAGATCTGGCCATGACTCTGCTAATGATGACCGCCCGCCGAACCGGAGAGGGGGAG
>JALWQC010000083.1 GCA_027080755.1 Paracoccaceae bacterium | reverse complement strand
TACCACGCCGCGATCCACCAGATCGCGGGCCTCGTCCAGCAGGCGGGCGGGGGGGCGCGAGACCTCGGCGCCGCGGGTATAGGGGACCACGCAGAAGGCGCAGAACTTGTCGCATCCCTCCTGCACGGTCAGAAAGGCCGAGGGCGCGCGCCGTGCTTTCGGGCCGCGCGGCAGGTGGTCGAATTTGTCTTCCTCGGGGAAATCGGTGTCGATGACATGGGCGCCGTTGCCGGTGCGTTTCACCATCTCGGGCAGGCGGTGATAGGCCTGCGGTCCCACCACCAGATCGACCAGCGGCTGGCGGCGCATGATTTCCTCGCCCTCGGCCTGCGCCACGCATCCGGCAACGCCGATTTTCAGGTCGGGGTTGGCGTCCTTCAGCTTGCGATAGCGGCCCAGCTCGGAATAGACCTTTTCCGCCGCCTTCTCGCGGATGTGGCAGGTATTGAGCAGGATCATATCCGCCCCGTCCGGAGTCTCTACCGTTTCGAATCCGTCCGCCCCCAGCGCATCGACCATGCGTTCGCTGTCATAGACATTCATCTGGCAGCCGTAGGTTTTGACGAACAGTTTTTTTGTATCGGACATATCCGGACCTTTGTTTGCACGAGTCCCCCTCGCGCCGTCCGTTTACATGGTTGCGATTTCGGGTGCAATGGATACGCTTTGCGCTTTTCGCCCGCGCCGGCAGTTGATAAACTGCCCGAAACGACCGGATGATATCATGCGCCATGCTGCCCTTGAAACCTTTCTGAACCGGAACGCCGCCAGTCTGCGCGGGCCTGTTGCCGTGATTCTGGCCGAAGACCCGATAGAATTGGACAGCACCATTAGCCATTACCGCCGCCTCGGCTTTGACGATATTCTGGTGCTGGGGGCGGTGAACGGCACGCAGGCGGAACCGGGGCTGCATCCCCTGCCGGGCGATCTGGACACGCTGGAGGATTCGGTCGCGGCCCTGAACCGCATCATCCGCGCCATCCCCGGCCGCTGGCTGGCCTATAGTTTCAACGCCGAATACCTGTATTTCCCCCGTTGCGAGACGCGCAGCATCAAGGATGCCGTCGCCTTTATGGAAGAGGAGCGCCGCACCTCGGTCTTCACCTATGCGATCGACCTTTACCCGCAGGATCTGGACGCGCATGGCAACGGGGTGGATCTGGACAGCGCGCATCTGGACGCCAGCGGTTATTACGGGCTGGAACGTTTCGACGGACCCGAGGCCCTGGACCGGCAGGTCGATATCTTCGGCGGCCTGCGCTGGCGATTCGAGGAACACATCCCCTGGGAACGCCGCCGCATCGACCGGATCAGCCTGTTCAAATGCGAAAAAGGGCTGGAAATCGACACGGATCTACGCCTGAACGTGCCGGAAATGAACACGATCAATTGCGAATGGCACCGTAATATGACGATGGCGGTGATGTCCTTCCGCGTGGCCAAGGCGCTGATGCACAACCCCGGCTCGGCCGAGGCGATCGACAGTTTCAGCTGGGGCGGCAGCCGCCGGTTTGCGTGGTCCTCGGAACAGCTGTTGCAGCTGGGGTTCATGGAAACAGGGCAGTGGTTCTGATGGGGGACAACCATCAGGGCCTGAATATTTCCGCCGGCGTTGCCTCTGTTGTGACGGCGGTGGCGCTGGTGGCGCTCAAACTCTGGGCGCTGGGGCAGACCGGCTCGCTGTCCGTGGCGGCCAGCCTGACCGACAGCGCGCTGGATCTGGTGGTGTCCCTGACCGGGCTGATGGCGATCATCTATGCCGCGCGGCCGGCGGACGATGACCACGCCTTCGGCCATACCTCGGCCGAGGATCTGGCGGCGCTGGCGCAGTCCATCCTTGTCACCGTTTCCGCCCTTGCCATCCTGTGGGGGGCGGTTGGGCGCCTGCTGTCCGGTGCCGCGCCGGCGCTGACGGCCGAGGGGCCGGGCATCGCCGTCATGGGAATCGCCATCGTCCTGACGCTGGCGCTGGTGGTCTGGCAACGGCGCGTGGCGGCGCGGCACCGGACAGCAGGCGCCCAACC
>JALWQC010000082.1 GCA_027080755.1 Paracoccaceae bacterium | reverse complement strand
TTGCCGCGCTGGCGGGGGGCGGCACCGATCCAGCGCGCAATTATGGCCGGCGACACCGAAACCGGCGTATGCATCATGCAGATGGAGGCCGGCCTTGATACCGGTCCGGTTCTCAACCGCGCCACAACGCCGATCACCGCTGACGATACCGCCGCCAGCCTGCACGATCGCCTGTCCGAAATCGGCGGGCAGTTGATGGTCGAAACGCTGGAACGGCTGGACACCCTGCCCGCCATCCCGCAAGCGGAAACCGGTGTGACCTACGCCAAAAAAATCGACAAATCCGAGGCCCGCATAGACTGGTCCCGCCCGGCAGAAGAGGTCGATCACCTGATCCGCGGCATATCCCCCTTTCCCGGTGCGTGGTTCGAAATTGACGGGCAGCGGATCAAGGCCCTGTTCAGCAAGGTCGTTGATGCCAACGCCCCCGCCGGAACGGTGCTGGACAATCTGACCATTGCCTGTGGCACCGGCGCCGTGCGTCTGTTGCGGGTGCAAAAGGCCGGAAAATCGGCGCAAGACGCCGAAATATTCTTGCGCGGCAACCGGATCCCTGTAGGCTCGGTTCTGACATAACCAAGGGGTGCCCATGTTTTTCTCGTTTTTCGGCTCTATGATTATCGGCGGGATCGTCGGCTATGTCTCGGAAAACTGGGGGCTTACCCGCAATGGATACTTGCCCAGCATCATCATCTGTCTGGGCGGCGTTTTCCTGTTTTACATGCTGCGCATCATGTTCCATATCAGTTTCGGAAGCCCCGGCCTGGATGCCATCATCGGCTCGGCCGGTGCGTTGATTATTGTGCCGACGGCCGGACGGCGGAAATAATTTTCGGGATTTGAGATACATCAAAGTTAGAGGGGGAAATCCGCCTAAACTCCCCTCAACACAACAATAAAACAAGGAGTATCACATGACCCACACCCCGAACGAACTTCTGGAAATGTTCCCGGATAAAGAAGACAAAATCCACGCCCTGAAGCAGGAAAACGGGCTGTTCGCGCGCCTGCATGACGAATATCACGAGATAAACCGCGAAATTCATCGCGGCGAAACGGATGTGGAACCCATGAGCGACGAACATCTTGAAGAGCTTCGCAAAAAGCGTCTGGCCCTGCTTGACCAGATCGCGGAATTGCTGGCCTAAACTACCCAATCCGCCTTGCGTTTTTCAAAAAATGCGCCGATGCCTTCCATGGCTTCGGCGTTTTCCCATGTATCCGCCAAACGTTCAATCGTGGCGGCAATAACATCCGCATCGATTTTCGGCCCCAGACTTCGTATCAATTCTTTCGTCGCAGCGACCGCCTGCGGCGCCGTCTGCAGATAGGCTGCAACCTCTGCCTCGATCACATCGTCAAGGTTTTCGAATACCCCCGAAACCAGATTCAGCTCTTTTGCCCGCTGCGCCCCGAACAAACGCGCAGACATAGCCACCTCGCGCATTTTCCCCTCGCCCATTCGGGCGGAAACATAGGGGCTAATAGTTGCAGGAATCAAACCAAGTCGGGTTTCTGTCAGGCCAAATTTTACATTTTCGGAACAAAATGCGATATCGCAAATCGAAACCAAACCAACCCCGCCGCCAAAGGCGTTTCCCTCAATCCTGCCAATCACCGGCTTGGGAAGCGTGTTCCAGACATGCAACATTTTTGCCAGTTTTCCGGCCTCGGCAATACGGGTGCTACGGGACGCCTGCATTTGCTCCTTCATCCAGCCCAGATCACCGCCCGCGCAAAAACTGCGCCCGTTTGCCTGTAAAACCACAACACGCACATCCGGGTCCGCTGCCAGTTTACCGGCAATATCATCAAGCTCGCCAATCATTTTCGCGGATAACGCATTATGCTTTTCCGCCCGATCAAGGGTCACATAGGCAACCCCCCGAAGGTCGATATCCAGAGCCGTATTTTCATAGGTCATATTATTTCCCTCTCAAGGAATGCGCGAATTCGGCCGCTTCCAGCAATTTTCCTACATCCAGTCCGGTCTCGAACCCAAGCGTTTCCATCAGTCGGGCAACAGCTACCGTATCGACATTCCCCTTCGCCCCCTCGGCATAGGGACAACCACCAAGCCCGCCAACGGCCGCATCAAAAATCCGCAACCCGAAATCCAAACTGGTTTCGATATTTTCCAAGGCTCTATTGTGTGTATCATGGAAATGCCCCGCCAACCGGTCCGCCGGCACAACCTTTTCAACAGCTTCTAACATACGCGCAACCGTATCCGGCGTGCCGGCCCCGATCGTATCCCCAAGGCTGATTTCATAACAACCGGCATCCAGCAGACGCGCGGCCACTTCCGCCACCTGTTCCGGCGGTATAGGGCCGTCATACGGGCAGTCTGTTACACAGGAAACATACCCCCTAACTTTGATATTATCGGACATTGCCGCCTGAATTATAGGTAAAAACCGCTCGAAACTTTCCTGAATCGAACAATTGATGTTTTTTTGACTGAACCCTTCCGAAGCGGAACCAAAAACCGCAACCTCGTCAGCTCCGGCCATCATTGCGGCTTCATACCCTCGTAAATTGGGCGTCAAAGCACTATAAACCACGCCTTCGCGGCGATGAATCTCCGCCAAAACCCCGGCGGCATCCGCCATTTGCGGCACCCATTTCGGGCTGACGAAACTGGTTACCTCGATATGGGAAAACCCGCACTCCGAAAGCATATCAACCAATTTTATCTTATCCAGCGTGGGGATAATCCGGCTTTCATTTTGCAGCCCATCACGGGGGCCCATTTCGAATATGCGCACATGTTCAGACATCGTCTTCTTCCAGCTCAACAAGCATATCACCCGCATCCACCTGCGCCCCGACAGCGACAAGCAAGGATGCAACGACACCATCGCGCGGCGCAACCAATGTGTGTTCCATCTTCATAGCCTCGACCACCACCAGCGGATCGCCTTTCGCGACGGTTTCCCCGGCATCGACAAAAGCATATTTCAGCAATCCCGGCATAGGTGAAACCACAGCACCGCCGTCCTCACCCTCGGCAGTATCAATCCCAACCAGTTGTTTTACATGGAAATTAAAGGTATTTCCGGCCTTGAAAAGCGTTACAGTTTCCGCACCACGGGCAAAGCCGACATCCATCACCAGCCCGTCGAGCGATACCTTGAAATCGCCATTGTCCAAAGGAGCAAAGCCCAGGTCAAACCCCTGCCCGTCCAGTGTAACGTGAACCTGCGCCGGACTTGAAAACCGTACGGACAGGCTGCGTGTTTCTCCGGCCGTTTCAAGGGTGACCACCTGTTCCAGTCCGCCCCACAGGCTCCACCCCGCATGAACATCCTTTAGCGGGGCACCCTTGGCAACGGCTGCGGCAATAGCCCAATCAACGGGTTGCGCCTGACGGGTTTTCACCAATACGTCAATGTAGCGTTCAATCAGACCGGTATCCACATTACCGGTTGAAAACAACGGGTTTGTGCAAAGACGGGACAGAAAATCCAGATTGGTAACAGAGCCGGAAATCCGCGTCTCGTCTATGGCATGTTTGAGCCGCCCGAGCGCAACATCCCGTCGGCTGCCATGGCAGGTCAGTTTTGCAATCATCGGGTCATACCAAGGGCTTATGACATCCCCCTCACGTACGCCGCTGTCAATTCTGACGTCATCCGCAAACTTCAGATATTCAAGCTTCCCTGTTGCCGGCAGAAAGCCCGCAGGGACGTCTTCGGCATAAATTCTGGCCTCGAACGCATGGCCGTTCAATGTTAAACTATTTTGGTCGAGCGGCAATTTATTCCCGCCAGCCACCAGCAACTGCCATTCCACAAGATCCTGACCGGTTACCATTTCCGTTACCGGATGTTCCACCTGCAGACGTGTATTCATTTCCATGAACCAGAAACGGTCGGGGCGCAGGCCTTCCGAAGCATCGACAATAAATTCAACCGTTCCCGCGCCGCTATAATTGACGGATTTGGCACAGCGAACCGCCGCATCCCCCATCGCCTGCCGCATTTCCCGGGTCATGCCGGGGGCGGGGGCCTCTTCTATGACCTTCTGATGCCGACGTTGCAGGGAACAGTCACGCTCGAACATATGCACAACATTGCCGTGATCGTCGCCAAACACCTGAATTTCGATATGGCGCGGCGTTGTAATCCACTTTTCAATCAAACAGCGCCCATCCCCGAAAGAGGCCAGCCCCTCACGTTGCGCCCCTTCCAGCGCCGTGGAAAAATCGGCGGGGCTATCGACCTTGCGCATACCCTTGCCGCCGCCCCCCGCACGCGCCTTGATCAGCACCGGATAACCGATGCGTTCGGCCTCGGCTGCAAGGAAATCCGGATCCTGATTATCCCCGTGATAGCCCGGAACAACCGGAACACCGGCCTTTTCCATCAGGGTTTTGGCGGCATCCTTCAGGCCCATCGCCCGAATAGAATCGGCCGAGGGGCCAATGAAACGCAGACCGGCGGCAGTGACCGATTCGACAAAATCGGGGTTTTCCGACAGGAAACCATAGCCCGGATGAATGGCCTCGGCACCGGATTTCAGGGCGGTTTCGATAATTACATCGCCTTTTAGGTAACTTTCCGAAACGGCCGGCGGACCAATTCGATAGGCCTCGCCTGCCATGGCGACATGTTTGGCATCCGCATCCGCGTCGGAATATACAGCCACGGTCCGAATGCCCATTTTATGGGCCGTTTCGATCACACGGCAGGCAATTTCCCCGCGGTTGGCTATCAGAATCTTGGTTAACATGTGGCCCTCCTTTACATGCGGAATACGCCGAAATGCGTATCCTCGATCGGGGCGTTCAGGGCAGCCATCAAAGACAGCGCCAGTGCATCGCGGGTTTTGCGCGGGTCTATAACCCCGTCATCCCACAGCCTTGCAGAGGCATAAAGCGGGTGGGACTGGCGTTCAAACATATCTATCGTCGGGCGCTTGAATTCGGCCTCTTCCTCGACACTCCAGTGGCCGCCTTTACGCTCGATCCCGTCGCGTTTTACGGTTGCCAGAACGCCTGCGGCCTGTTCCCCGCCCATCACGGAAATCCGGGAATTCGGCCATGTCCACAGGAAACGCGGGCTATAGGCACGCCCGGCCATACCATAGTTTCCAGCCCCGAAAGATCCGCCGACAAGCATGGTGATTTTCGGCACTTTTGTCGTGGCCACGGCGGTTACCAGCTTGGCACCATGGCGGGCAATTCCTTCGGCCTCGTATTTTTGGCCGACCATGAAACCGGTAATGTTTTGCAGGAAAACAAGCGGGATTTTTCTTTGGGAACAAAGCTCTACAAAATGGGCGCCTTTGACAGCACTTTCGGAAAACAACACCCCGTTATTGGCGACAATCCCGACGGGCATCCCCATAACATGGGCAAAACCGCAAACCAGCGTCGTGCCATAGCGCGCCTTGAATTCATCGAAACGCGAGCCGTCAACAACCCGTGCGATCACCTCGCGAATATCGTAAGGGGTTTTCAGATCGGCCGGCACCACCCCCAGAATTTCCGCCGGATCATAGGCAGGTTCTTCGGGCGTTTGCAAAACCACGGTATCGGGCTTGCGCCGGTTCAGATTACCCAGCGCCTGACGGGCCAGAAACAGGGCATGTTCGTCATTTTCAGCCAGATAATCGGCAACACCGGACAGTCGGGTGTGGACATCGCCGCCCCCCAGATCTTCGGCCGAGACGACCTCGCCCGTGGCGGCCTTTACCAGCGGGGGGCCGGCCAGAAAAATGGTTCCCTGTTCCTTAACGATAATCGTCACATCGGACATCGCCGGCACATAGGCCCCCCCGGCCGTGCAGGAGCCCATGACTACGGCAATTTGCGGAATTCCCTTGGCGGACATATTCGCCTGATTGAAAAAAATGCGGCCGAAATGGTCGCGATCGGGAAAAACCTCGTCCTGTTGGGGCAGGTTGGCGCCGCCGGAATCGACCAGATAGACGCAAGGCAGGTTGTTTTCTTCGGCAATTTCCTGCGCCCTTAAGTGTTTTTTAACCGTCATCGGGTAATAGGTGCCGCCCTTCACGGTGGCATCATTGCAAACGACCATAACCTCGGCGCCATGCACACGGCCGATACCACAAATCAGGCCCGCCCCCGGCGCGGCACCGTCATACATATCATGCGCGGCAAGGGCCCCGATTTCCAGAAACGGCGAGCCCGGATCCAGCAGCCCGGCAACACGGTCCCGGGGCAACATTTTCCCCCGTGACAAATGACGTTCGCGCGAGCGTTCCCCGCCACCCTCCATCGCCCTGGCAGCGGCTTCGGCTATTGTGGACAGGGCCGCTTCATGGGCCGCGACATTGGCCTTGAAGGTTTCGGAGCCTGCGGAAATACCGGATTTCAACTGCATCAGGCCGTCACCTTCATCAACTCGCGCCCGATCAACATCCGGCGGATTTCCGAGGTTCCCGCGCCGATTTCCATCAGCTTCGCATCGCGCATGATCCGGCTAAGCGGGCTGTCGTTCATATAGCCCGCGCCCCCCATCGCCTGCACCCCTTGCGTCGCCATTTCCATAGCCTTTTCAGAGGCATACAAAACACAAGCGGCCGCGTCCTGTCGCGTAACCTCGCCACGGTCACAGGATTTTGCCACCTCGTAGACATAGGCGCGGGCGGAATTCATCGTGGTGTAAATATCGGCGATTTTCCCCTGCATCAGCTGAAAATTCCCGATACTTTCGCCAAACTGCTTGCGTTCGTGCATGTAGGGCATGATGTGGTCCAGCACCGCGTGCATGATCCCGACACCGATCCCCGACAGCACCACACGTTCATAATCAAGACCGGACATCAGGACGCGCACGCCCTGGCCTTCCTGCCCCAGAATATTTTCGGCCGGCACCTCGACATCCTCGAAGATCAGCTCCGCCGTGTTGGAGCCGCGCATCCCCATCTTGTCGAAATGCGCACTGGTGGAAAAGCCCTTCATGGTTTTTTCGATGATAAACGCCGTGATTCCGCGCGAACCGGCCGCCGGATCGGTTTTGGCGTAAACGACCAGAGTATCGGCATCCGGCCCGTTGGTGATCCAGTATTTTGTACCGTTCAGCACATAATGATCGCCCTTTTTCTCGGCCCTGAGCTTCATCGAAACCACGTCCGAGCCTGCGCCCGCCTCGGACATCGCCAAGGCCCCCACATGTTCACCCGAAATCAGTTTCGGCAGGTACTTCAGCTTTTGCTCATGCGTGCCGTTCAGCTTGATCTGGTTAACGCACAGGTTGGAATGTGCCCCGTAGGACAGCGAGACAGAGGCGCTGGCGCGGGCGATTTCCTCTACCGCGACGGTATGGGCCAGATACCCCATGCCGGCCCCGCCGTATTCCTCGGGGACCGTGATGCCAAGCAACCCCAAATCGCCCATTTCCCGCCACAGGGGGGCCGGAAAGTCGTTGGATTTATCCACCTCGGCAGCGATCGGCGCCACACGGTCCTGCGCCCAGCGATGGACCATTTCACGAAGGGCTTCGACGTCCTCTCCGCAGGAAAAATTCATAGATGCGTTAAACATGGCAGATTCCTTTCGGGCAATATTTCCCGAACAACTGAACACATGTTCAGTTATTAATCAAGCCCTAAACACCCCCTCTTGTTCACCCTTCGCATACACAAGAATGTTGCTTGACTTTGCACCTCCTCAGGGAACAGCATGGGCGAAAAGCGGATACAGAAGGCTAAAATGCAGAAAATATGGCGTAATTACATAGACATGCCGCCCGTCTGGCTGCTGTTTTACATGGGGCTGGCCTGGGGGCAGTCGGTGTTGTGGAACCCGTTTTCCTATGCCTCGCCCGTGGCAACGTTGATCGGGCGCACGCTAATACTGGCGGGGTTGGTTCTGATGTCGCTGGCGGCCTTTCTGTTCTGGCGCCATCGCACTACGGTTGTCCCCAAACGCATTCCCGACTCGATCATCACCGTTGGTCCTTACCGCTATTCGCGCAATCCGATCTATGTGGCCGATGCGCTGGTGCTGACGGGCTTTGCCATATCGCTTGGCTCGGTTCTGGCGCTGTTTCTGGTGCCGCTTTTCATGTGGACGATCCGGAAACGCTTTATCGAGGGCGAAGAAGCCCGTATCCGCGCCGAGTTCGGGCAGGCCTACGAGGCCTATTGCGTCCGCACCCGACGCTGGTTGTGATTACTGTTCCTGCCCGGACAAGCCGTCCAGAATGGGGCAATCGGGCCGGTCGTCCCCGTGGCATTTGTTAACCAAAGTGGACAGGGTGGCGCGCATGGCCTCCA
>JALWQC010000081.1 GCA_027080755.1 Paracoccaceae bacterium | reverse complement strand
GTGCTGGGGGCCTCGGGCGGGGTCGGGCTGACGGCGGTGGAGCTGGGCAAGCTGATGGGCGCGATGGTGATTGCCTGTGCGCGCGGTCCCGAAAAGCTGGCGATTTGCAAGGCGGCCGGTGCGGACCACCTGATCGACAGTTCCCGCGACGATATCCGCACGGTGGTGAAATCCCTTGGCGGGGCGGATGTGGTCTATGATCCGGTGGGCGGCGAGCAGTTCAACGCCGCGCTCCGCGCCTGCAACCCCGAGGCTCGCATGCTGCCGCTGGGCTTTGCCTCGGGGCAGATCCCGCAGATACCGGCCAATATCCTGCTGGTGAAAAATATCACCGTCATTGGCTATTACTGGGGCGGCTATGCCAAATTCAAGCCGCAGGTCCTGACCGACAGTTTCGCGCAACTGTTTCAATGGTATGGCGAGGGCCGGCTGAAGCCGCATGTGTCCCACGTCCTGCCGCTGGAACAGGCGAACGAGGCGCTGGCCCTGCTGTCCGGGCGCAAATCCACGGGCAAGGTGGTTGTGCAGGTATCGAAGGGCTGAAAGGGTGCGGCGGGGCTATGGCCGGCCGCAGGTTTCATAGTTCGACCGCACACATTCCCGCGCCCGTTCCAGCGCCTTGAAGCGGACATATTTGTTCAGGCCGGGTTTCAGATCCAGCAGACGTGCGCGCGCGGTTTCATGCCCGGCGGTGGCTGCTATCAGATACCACATATAGGCCAGATCCAGATCGGGGGGGACGCCCTCGCCATATTCGGTCAGCACGGCGAAATTGTATTGCCCCTGATCATATCCGCTGCGCGCGGCGCGTTCATAAAGCTGTGCGGCGCGGGGCTGGTCTACGGATACTCCCAGCCCCTTCTGGTATAGATATCCAAGGTTCACCATCGCCTTGGGCATGCCCTGTTCCACAGCCTGTTCGTACCATTTTCGGGCCTGCGTATAGTCCTGCATCACCCCGTCCCCGCGTTCATACAAAAGCCCGAGGTTGAACTGGGCCGGCTTGTATCCCTGCTGCGCGGATTTCAGATACCAGTCATAGGCGGCGGCATAATCCACCGGCCGCCCCTCGCCCTTTGCGTACATGACGCCGACGTTGTATTGGGCGCGCGCATCACCGCCCTGCGCCAGCGGAAGCCATTCCTGCATCGCGGTTTCATAGTCACCGGCGTTGACTGCGCGCATTCCTGCGTCGAAATCCTGTGCCCAAAGGGCTGCGGGGAAAAGGGCCAGCGCCAATAGCGCTGCGCGAAGGAATGGGGGCATGGGAACCTCTGGAAAAAATAAATCGGTGGTTTTTAATGTTTTCCAGTATTCGGGGCTTTGGCGGATATGTCAATTCCGGCCACGCGGGCCGGTGCTATGCGCCGACGGGGGCCAATGCCGGATCAATGTCGTATTGTGTCAGCAAACGCCCCAGCAGGCTGTCGGGGCGGGGCGGGCGCTTGCGCAGTTTCCGGCGGATTGCCTTGCCCCAGAAATGGATCGCCCGGGTTTCGGGGGTAATCCAGCGGCTGCTGTCCAACCCCGGTTTTAGCGGCAGTTTGTATTCCTTGTAGCTGAAGGGATACAGAATATGCCGGGGCAAGGCGTATTTCGACTCGCCCGTCCGGTTCAGGAAATGGGTCAGGGCCTGCGGGCCGAATACGCCCCACGGCAAATTGCCGGCAGGAACCGGTTTGCCCTTGTCGGCCGATTTTTTCAGCTTGCGTTGCAGTTTCTCGGGATACCAGGGCGGAACCGGATATTTGTCGGCGGTAAAATCCTGCAACAGCCCCAGGGTGTCGCTATCCTGTGGCAGGCGCAAAACGGCATTATTGATGCTGTCAACAGATTCACGTCCTACGCAATAGCCTTGTGAAACCTCCAGCCTGCCCAATGCCAGCATGTCTGTATCCACCCAGACAAGATCGGAAAACCTGCGTAGCAATTCGTAACGGAAGATATTGGAAAACAGGGCCGGACTCCCGGTTTTTTTATGGGTTAGAATGGTGCTTGCGGGCAGGATGGCGCTGGCGTCGGCTGTTTCTATCCCTTCGGGGATGTTTTCAAGGGGGTCGTAGGAATAGAGTGTGACATGATAGCCGGCCTGTTTGTAGGAAAGCAGGCATAGCTGTTCAAGGTAGCTAAGATCGCCCTTCAACCACAGGGACGCAACTCTGTATTCCACGGGATATTCCAGACACTATTTTCCAATGCGCGCCGGGCTATAGCGCCGCGAGGCGGCTGTCAAGTTCAGGCGTTGCTGATACCTACATAAACGCCGGACAGGTAGGCAACCATCCAGATAGTCCAGACAAAAAGGGAAAACCGGTGGAAGCGGGCCAGGGCCTGCGCGCTGCCGCGCCATAACACAATGATAGCCCACAGCAGATGGAAAACCATCAGGCCAAGACCGATCATCCCGACGACTGTATGGGCATTCAGCAAGACGGCCCCGACATGCCGGGCCATCAGCGCGGTGGCGGTGCTGTCTGTCAGAACGCCCAGAAAAAACGCAAAGGCGTGCCAGGGCTTCAGGCGTTTGGCGATAAACTCGGCCCAGATCCCGATGCTGTAGAACAGGCAGGCCAGTGTGAACAATATGGCGGCATATAGGGCGAGGGCGGGCATGTCATACCTGTTCTGTGGTGTCGGTCTGCGGTTGGCGGCCATAGGCCTGTCGGGCCATGTCGGCCAGCCGCTCGGCCATAGCCTGTTGGGGTCCGTGGGCAATATACAGGTTTATGTTGAATATGGGTAGGGGGGGCAGGTCGCCGGTGTCGGGGATGGCCTCCAGGTGGTTGTCGACGGTGCCTTCCAGGGCTGCGTGGATTGCCAGATCGGCAGAGACCGAGGCCTCTACCGTTCGGAAGGAGTTCGATTCCACAGCGATTTCCCAGCGTATGCCGGCCGCATCCAGGGCCTGCTGTGCGCTTGTGCGAAAAATGCAGCCATAGTTGAAAGCCAGCCGCACCGGTCTGGCCTTCCAGGCATTGCCGCCGGGGGCGCCCACCCAGATCACCCTGGCGGCGTGCAGCTTTTCGCCCCCGTGATCCATACCCGTTTCCGTGGTCAGGATCAGGTCCAGCTTGCCCGCCGCCAGTTGCCGTTTCAGGTGCGAGGTCAGGGAGGATATCAGATGCACTTTGACGCGGGGGTATTCGGCGGCAAAGCGTTGCAGGATTTTGGGGATATGGGGGTAAACAATGTCCGACGGGACTCCGAATGTCAGCTCCCCTTCGAAATCCTTGTCGGTCATGCGGGACCAGACCTCGTCATTCAGGGCAAGGATGCGCCGCCCGTAGCCCAGCATCTGTTCCCCTTGCGCCGTCAGCGCCACTCCGCGGCCGGCGCGTTCCAGCAGGGGCTGGCCGATGGCCTCCTCGAAACGTTTTATCTGCATGGATACGGCCGATTGGGTCAGGTGCAGCTGACTGGCCGCGCGGGTAACCCCGCCGGTTTCGGCAACGGTTACAAAGGCGCGCAGGGCGGTCATGTCGAGGTTTCTTTGCATATCAATTTCCGTGATGTTTAACTTCAAAAACATTCGTTTTTATTATTGATCATACTCTGACATATAAATCAACGTCCCTGATGGGACAGTGCAAATACATCACAAGATTTTATGGAGGGCATCATGCACCACGTAGCTATCACCGCACAGAATTCCGCAATCCCGCGCGGGTTTTCCCTGACTGCCGTCCTGAAACGGGCCCTCTCCATCGTCGAGGTCGCCCGCCAGCGTCGCGCGCTGGGCTTGCTGGAAGATGACCGGCTGGCGGATCTGGGCCTGTCGCGCGCCGATGTGCGTGCCGAGTTGCAGAAACCTTTCTGGGGCTGAGGGGGCCGTTTTGTGGCGCGGGCTATCGCGAACCCCGTGTTTACTAACATATGTTAGTAGACATGGGGTCCGCGCCGCAACCATTTGAAATACCATCAGATATTCCACTATTCGGCATGTGCGGGCCGTTTTTTCAAACCGTTCGTTATGCGGAAATATTGTCGGGAAAGGGCGGTCTCAGACCTCGCAGGTTTCCAGAAACGCGGCGGTTTTTTGCCAGACGGTATCGCGGATTTCCTGCGTTTCCATCCACATTTCGTGTCGCCCGCCGGGAATGATTTCCAACCGGGCGTCGGGCAGGGTGTTGGCGCGGGCTTTCACGGCTTCGGGGTCGATGACCTTTTCGTCAGAGCCGACAAACACCAGCATCGGGATGTCGGGGACGGGGGCGGTGCGCATGGCCTCCATTTCCCGCGCGGCCTCGTGCGCCCAGTGGATGGTCGGCCCGCCAAGCCCTAGTTCGGGGTGCGCGCGCAGTTGCGCCCCCATGCGGGCATACTGGATCGGGTTTCCGGTCAGGACATTGCCCTCGAACGGCTGTTCCAGCGGGTAGAATCCGGGCTTTGTGCCAGGAACCAGCATGGTGTCCAGTCCGAAGGGCCGGCCCAGAATATCCACAGCACTTAATAGTGGCCAAAGTTTCGGCACATGCGGCAGCCCCCACATCGGGGCGGAAAATATGGCCGCTTGCGGGGTGACGCGCCCCTCGGACAGGGCACGCAGGGCGATGCAGCCGCCCATGGAATGGGAAAACAGCACTTGCGGCGCGGGCAGGGCGGCGATGTCGGGGACGGCGAGGGCGGCCTCTATGTCCTGCTGGTAATCGGTGAAATGGCCCACATATCCGCGATCGAGGCGCCCTTCGTGACGGTCCGACAGTCCTTGCCCCCGCCAGTCGATGACCACGACATTGAAATCCAGCGCCTGCAGGCGGGTGACCACATGGCCGTAGCGTTCGACAAATTCGGTGCGGCCGGGGAAAACCAGCGCGGTGCGGCGGCCGCCTTGCCAATAGGCAACCCGGATGCGGGTGCCGCCGGAGGTGGTGACGAAAACGGCTGTGCCGCCTTCGGGAACCCCCTCCAGATCCTGGTAAAGCGGCGCCGGTTGCATCAGGCCAGCAGCGCGCCGAGCTTCAGCGCCATGCCCATGTCGCCGTCCACCTTCAGTTTGCCGGTCATAAAGGCCGAGGTCGGGTTCATGTCGCCCGACAGGATGCCCTCGAATACGTCGGCGTCGGCGCTCAGGGTGCAATCGGCCTCGGAATCATCGATAGAGGCGCCGTTCTCGTCAATGCGCACGGCCCCTACGCCATCGATGGCAAATTTGACAGAGCCGTCAAACTGCCCGCTGATTTTATCATTGAGGGCGTCTACGGCGGATTTGAGGATATCGCTCATATCTGGTCCTTTTCGGTTGCTTGGTTGTCTTTACCTTAACGTAAGGTTGACCGGCGGGAAAATAAAGGGTGTCGTGGCGTTAGGTTTCCCGCTTGCCATTACGCGGGGCCACGGGGCAAAATGCAATATCTATTTCGGGAGGCAGGGGAAATTGCGCAAATCCATGATCATAGCGGCGCTGTGCCTGTGGGCGGGCGCGGCGGCAGGGGATGTGGCGCAGGATCGCGCGGGGCGGCTCGATTCGCTTTACGAACAGCTGCGCGGCGCCGATCCCGAGGATGTGCAGCAGATAGAATCGGAAATAGAAAAGATAGAGCTGCGCTCGGGCTCCCCTGCGATGGATTTTCTGTATCAGCGTGGCACGCGGGCCTTGCAGGGCGGGGATTTGCGCGTGGCGGTTCTGCATTTCACGGCCCTGATCGATCTGGCACCGGATTTCGCGCAAGCCTATGACGGGCGGGCGGTGGCCTATTTCCAGCAGAAGGAATACGGGCTGGCCGTGGCCGATATCCGCCGGGCGCTGGCGCTTAATCCGCGTGACTATGCGGCACTGGCCGGACTGGGGCGGATATTCGAGGAAACCGGCAATCCGGCGCGCGCTTTGCAGGCCTATCGTCTGGCGCAGGCTATCCACCCCTATCTGGATACGGTAAACGAGGCCGTGACTCGTCTGGACGCTGCGCTGGGCGGGCTGGATCTGTAGGCAAACCCGTAGGAAAACACGATGCAATCGAATGTCACCGCTGTGCTGGGGCCGACCAACACGGGCAAGACCCATTATGCGATTGAACGGATGCTGGCGCACCGCACGGGGGTGATCGGGTTGCCGCTGCGCCTGCTGGCGCGCGAGGTTTACGACCGCATTGTCGCCCTGCGCGGCCCCTCGGTCGTGGCGCTGGTCACGGGCGAGGAACGCATCGTCCCGTCGCGCGCGAAATACTGGGTCTGCACGGTAGAGGCCATGCCGACAGGTATGGGGGCGGAGTTTCTGGCCGTCGATGAAATCCAGCTATGCGGCGATCCCGACCGCGGCTATATTTTTACCGACCGGTTGCTGCATGCGCGCGGGCTGTCGGAAACGCTGTTTCTGGGCTCGGACGTGATGCGGGCGCGGATTGCGGCGCTGGTGCCCGGGGTGCAGTTCATCCGCCGCGAACGTCTGTCGAACCTGTCCTATGCGGGCGAGAAAAAGATCAGCCGCATGCCGCCCCGCTCCGCCATCGTCGCCTTTTCGGTCGATAGCGTCTACGGCATTGCCGAGCTGCTGCGCCGCCAGAAGGGCGGGGCGGCGGTGGTGATGGGGGCGCTGTCCCCGCGCACGCGCAACGCGCAGGTGGAAATGTACCAGAACGGGGATGTGGATTATCTGGTGGCCACGGATGCGATCGGCATGGGGCTTAATCTGGACATTACCCATGTGGCACTGGCGGGGACCTCGAAATTCGACGGGCGGCGGCACCGCTATCTTATGCCCAACGAGTTGGCGCAGATTGCCGGACGGGCCGGGCGCTTTACCACCGACGGCACCTTTGGCGTGACCGGCGAGGCCCCGCCGCTGGATCCCGACTGGGTCGAGGCGATAGAGGACCACCGTTTCGCCCCGATCCGCAAGTTGCAGTGGCGCTCCAACCGGCTGGAATTCGGCACGCCCGATGCGCTGGTGCGTTCGTTGGAGGTGGCGTCGGAACAGGACGACCTGCTGCGCGCCCGCGAGGCCGACGACCTGCGCACCCTCAAAACCCTCTGGGCCTTGCCGGAAATGCGCGACGCGGTGGGCGGCGCGCCCGATGTGCGCCTGTTGTGGGAGGTCTGCCGGATCCCCGATTTCCGCAAGGTCTCGCCCGGGGAACATGCGGCGCTGGTGCAGCGGATTTTCGGGTTTTTGCAGGGCAAAACAGGGCGGATTTCCACCGATTACATGGCCGCGCAGGTCAAAAAGATCGATAAATGCGGCGGGGACATCGATACGCTGTCAAAACGACTCGCCTTTATCCGCACTTGGACCTATGTTGCTCAGCGAAAAGAATGGGTTGACGATGCGCCACATTGGCGTGCAGAAACCCGTAACGTCGAGGACAGGCTGTCCGATGCCCTGCATCAGGCCCTGACGCAAAGATTTGTCGACCGGCGCACCAGCGTATTGCTGCGCCGATTGAAACAGAAGGAGGCCCTTGTGGCAGAAGTGAACGAAAACGGCGAAGTCACCGTAGAAGGCCAGTATGTTGGCAAACTGGAAGGGTTCCGTTTCCAGCTGGACAAATCCGCCAGCGGCGAGGAAGCCAAAACCCTGAAAACCGCCGCGCTGGCCGCCTTGCAGCCGGTGTTCAACCTGCGCTCGGACAAATTCTACAACGCGCCGGACACGGAAATGGACGTCACCGAACAGGGCGGCCTGATGTGGGGCGAATATGCCGTGGGCAAACTGGTGGCAGGACCCGATGCGCTGTCGCCGCAGGTAGAGCCCTTCGTGGACGAAGAGGCCGGCGCGGAGGTTGCCGAAAAGGTGCGCCGCCGCCTGTCCCATTTCATCGACCGCCGGATCGCCGCCCAGTTCGAGCCGCTTCTGGGCCTGAAAAACGACGAAACCCTGACCGGCCTTGCCCGTGGCGTCGCCTTCCGTCTGGTCGAATCGATGGGGGTTATCCCGCGCAATGAAATCGCCGGCGATATCAAAAGCCTCGATCAGGACCAGCGCGCGCTGCTGCGCAAGCACGGGGTGCGCTTCGGGCAGTACACGATCTTCCTGCAGCCGATGCTGAAGCCCGCCCCGACCCGCCTGCGGCTGATCCTGTGGGCGTTGTGGGAGGGCTTCGACATCTTCCCGGAGGCGCCGCCGCCGGGGCTCGTGACCATCCCCGCCGTCAGGGACGCGCCGAAGGGCTATTACACCATGGCCGGCTACCGGCTGGCCGGGCAGCGGGCGATCCGCATCGACATGCTCGAAAGGCTGGCCGACCTGTTGCGGGGGCAGGACGGCCGCGCCGGGTTCGAGGCGACCCCGGACATGCTGTCGATCACCGGTCTGACGCTGGAACAGTTCGCCGACCTGATGCAGGGGCTGGG
>JALWQC010000080.1 GCA_027080755.1 Paracoccaceae bacterium | reverse complement strand
GTATGGGTTGTTGAAGAAAACCCTGGACACGGGGGCCGTGATGTCGGTTTTCATAGAGGTGTTGCTCCTGTCGCCGCTGGCGTTGCTATGGCTGGGCTTCGGCGTGGAAACACAGGCCTTCGGCGCCAGCGCGCGCGACGGGGCCTTGCTGGCGTTTTCCGGGGTGCTGACCGGCGGGCCGCTGATGCTGTTTTCCTATGCGGCGCGGCGGATTTCCATGGCCACCGTCGGGCTGGTGCAATACCTGAACCCGACGCTGCAGTTTCTGGTCGCGACCTTTGTGTTCGCAGAGCCGTTCACCAAGTGGCATGCCATCGCCTTTCCGGTGATCTGGGTCGGGCTGGCGATCTATACCCTTGACAGCCTGCGTCAGGAAAGATCCTCGCGCAGACGCGCCAGAAGCGCGGGCACATCGTCCACCACCTGAAACAGGTCGCGCAAGGATTCAGCGGCGAAGCCCTCGGCGATGATATGGTCCAGCAGCGCCAGCAGCGGCGCCCAGTAGCCCGCGATATTCAGCAGATACACCGGCTTGTCATGCAGGCCCAGCTGGCGCCATGTCAGGATCTCGAACAGCTCGTCCAGTGAACCCGCGCCGCCGGGCAGGGTGACAATGGCATCGGCATTCATGAACATCACCTTTTTGCGTTCGTGCATGTTTTCGGTGATCACAAAAGACGACAGATCCCGTTTGCCGACCTCCTGTTGCAGCAGATGCACGGGGATCACGCCAAAGGTCTGCCCGTTTGCGGACTGGGTGGCCTTGGCGACCTCGCCCATCAGCCCGACATCGCCGGCCCCGTAGACCAGCCGCAGCCCCGCACCGGCCAGCCCTGCACCAAGATCCTGCGCCGCCTGTCGATAGGCCGGATTCGCCCCGAAGCGCGAGCCGCAGAAAACACAGACGGAAAGGGGGGGATTCTGGGACATTTCAACACTTTCTGGTCATTTTAACCGGTTTTTTCAACAAATTGCCCTGCACGGGTTTGCCACGCCGAAAACCGTAGTGTAACGATTGCGTGACAGCTGGCAATTCTGGCACACAGGAACGAGAAAATGAATAGCGTATTCGGGCGATATCTGGTCGCGGTCGTCATTGGCGGCAGTGTTTTTCTGGGGCTGCACTACCTGAACCGTAGTGCGGTTGTTCCGGCCGGCACGGATGTTGCGGCACCGGATGCAGGGCAGGGCGACGCTGCGGTGGCGGATCAGGCCGTGACAGGGACCGAAGCCCCGGGGGATGCGGCCGGCGAGACAACCGCCACCGTCACCGAAATCGTTGACAGCGCCGATGTGGAAACCATTGTCGAGGAAACCGCGCCCCCCGAAGCCGCCGAAGAAACCCAGCCCGCGCCGGTTGCGAGTGAACCCGAAGCCACCCCGCAGGAGCAGCCGGTCGCAGAGGACGCGGCACCGGCGGATCAGGGGGATACCGCCACAACGACGAATGATGTGGTAGCAGATGAACCTGCCGCGGATGAACCTGCCGTGGATGAACCCGCCGCGGATGACGCGGCCGCGGATGAACCCGCCGTGACGGGGCAGGCGCAGGATACGGCGACGCCGGCCCCCGCCGCGACAGAACCCCCTGCAGAAACCCCCGCAGGCGCCAGCGGGGACAGCGCACAGCAAACCGCCACAACCGAAACCGCCGCCGTCACGGAGGCCATTTCAGGCAGCGACGAAAACGGCGACAAGCCGCAATTCGACGTGGTGCGTGTGGACAATACCGGAACGGCCGTGATTGCTGGCAAGGCCGCGCCCAACAGCACCGTGACCATCACCGCCAACGGGAAAGAAATCGGCGAGGCAATCGCCAGCAGCTCGGGGGAGTTTGTCACCATTCTGGACACAAGCACCACCGGCGAGGAAGGGCAGACGCAGACCCTCGGACTGGAAAGCGATGTGGACGGGACATTGCAGTTTTCCGATGAAACCATCGTGATCCTGCCGACCCTGAAATCCGATGCCGCCGAGGCCGCCAGCGACACCCCCCCCGCCGCGCCGGTGATCGTCAAGGCCACGGCCGACACGGTAGAGGCCG
>JALWQC010000079.1 GCA_027080755.1 Paracoccaceae bacterium | reverse complement strand
CCAGATGTCGCGGGGAACGGCCCAGTCTCTGGGTTGTGGTCAGCCCCAGACACTCGGCGGTCATATTGTTCGAATACTTCAACAACCACCGGATAATATCATCCAGTTTTTCGCTTTCGAAGCGGGCCAGTTCTATTGCCGTGCGGGGGGCAATGCCGTGTTTGTGGGCCGGCAAATGCAACCCCGCCTGCGCGGCCAGCGTTTTGAAAACATCCCCCACATAATCGGCCGGTTGCCTTACAGGCAACCACCTTCCGCCCCCTTTGCCAAGGGCGGAACGGGCAACGGACCAGCGATCATGCCCGCTGACAGTGCTGTATTTGAATACGGGGGCCTGTCGGTTTTCGGCTGAAATACCGACCCATTTCACAAGCGGGGTGTGGCGTTCCGCACGGGCGTCCAGACTCAGGCGATATTCGTTTTGTGCAAGTTTCCATTCGAAATACACACGGTTGAAGTTTAGGTTCAAGCCGCTGATCGCCGCATTATATCCCAGATAGTCCGGCTGGCTGTCGTCGATTTCCGGTATCATCGGCAGGGCCGAGCCATCAACGTAAAACCGGCCGGAAATGGCGCGGATTCCTTTGGCGACAAGGGCAGTGGCCAGACCGGCCAGCTCGTCCGTATCAAGGGCCGGATCGCCGCCGCCGACCAGATACAAATCCCCCTGCAGCTTGCCGTTCACAACCGGCCCTGTTGCCATAACCCGGGTGGTAAAGCGGTAATCCGGCCCCAGAACCTCGCGGGCATAGACCGAGGTTATGGCCTTGGTGACAGAGGCAGGGGGCAGGGAAATGCCGGCCTGATAGGAATCCAGAACCTGACCGTTTCGGGCATCCAGCAGGACAAAGCCGCTGACACGGGACAGGGCGGGATCAATAAATCTGGTGGTTTTGGCTGCAGCGCGCACCATATTTTGCGGATTCCGCAGAACCGGCCGTCGTGCGGTTGCGGGCGGGCCGGCAAAGGCGGTTGCCGGAAACGCTGCTATCCCCCCCAGAAAAAACCGTCTGTCCATCTTAGCTGACCCAATCACCACGCGCACGGATTTCGCTTGAGGAGGCCTCAACGACCGGCCCTTCCAGCAAACACCAGGCGGGGGCCTTTTGTAAAGGCAGGCTTCGGGCCGCGCGCGGGCGGATGCGGGCGTGTCGGTATTTCTGGGCCATCACCGAATTGGCCGCGCGCAGGTATTCCCCGGGACGCGAGGTGATGCCGATCGGCACGTTTTGCACGATCCAGTCCCAGCGCTCCCAGTGGTGAAAGCCGGCCATATTGTCGGCCCCCATCAGCCATGTAAAATGCACCCGCGGATAGAGGGCCATCAGCGCGGCAATCGTGTCGGCTGTGTAGCGGGTGCCAAGGGCCGCCTCTATATCCGTGATCTGCACGCGCGGGTGCTGCATGATTTCCCGCGCGGCCGCCATCCGCCGTTCCGTAGCCGCCGGCCCGCGGGGTTTGAGCGGGTTGCCGGGCGAGACCAGCCACCACACCCGATCCAGCCCGAACCGGCGCAGGGTCTGGCGCGTGATATGCACATGGCCCGCATGGGCCGGATCGAAGGACCCGCCCAACAGGCCGATTTTCATTCCTGATACTGCTTCTGGAAAGCCTAACAATTGCTTAACGTCCTCCGGTTTGTGCCCTTTTTCGCAGACCTTTCGCCCGTGTCAACGCAAAGCATACATTGCGCCGACCGGCGGCTTTGGCTAAAACCGCCCAAATCCGAAATTCTGACCAGAGGGCGCATCATGGCTTCTTATCAATACGTTTACCATATGGAAGGGGTTTCCAAAACCTACCCGGGCGGCAAAAAGCTGTTTGAAAACATCCACCTGTCCTTTTTGCCCGGGGTGAAAATCGGGGTTGTCGGGGTTAACGGCGCCGGTAAATCCACGCTGATGAAGATCATGGCCGGCATGGACAAGGATTTTTCCGGCGAGGCATGGGCCGCCAAGGACGCCAAGGTCGGCTATCTGCCCCAGGAACCGAAGCTGGATGAAAGCCTGAGCGTGCGGGATAATGTCATGCTCGGCGTGGCGGACAAAAAGGCCAAGCTGGACCGCTTCAACGAGGTGGCGATGGAGGTGGCGGACAATTATTCCGACGAGCTGATGGAGGAAATGACAACCCTTCAGGACGAGATCGACGCCGCCAACCTTTGGGACCTCGACAGCCAGATCGACGTCGCGATGGAGGCCCTGCGCTGCCCGCCGGATGATGCGGATGTGTCCACGCTTTCGGGCGGGGAAAAACGCCGCGTCGCCCTGTGCAAGCTGCTGCTGGAGGCGCCCGATATGTTGCTGCTCGACGAGCCGACAAACCATCTGGACGCGGAAACAATTGCCTGGCTGCAACAGCATCTTATTGATTATAAAGGCACAATCCTGATCGTCACCCATGACCGCTATTTTCTGGACGACATCACCAGCTGGATTCTCGAACTCGACCGCGGGCAGGGTATCCCTTACGAGGGCAACTATTCCGCCTGGCTGGAACAAAAGGCCAAGCGGCTGGCGCAAGAGGCGCGCGAGGATAAATCCCGCCAGAAAACGCTGGAACGCGAGCTGGAATGGATGCGCCAGTCGCCCAAGGCGCGGCAGGCGAAATCCAAGGCGCGTATCAATGCCTATAACGAAATGGCCGAGAAATCCGAGCGGGACAAGCTGGGCCGCGCCCAGATCATCATCCCCAACGGCCCGCGTCTGGGCAGCAAGGTGATAGAGGTCGAAAACCTGTCCAAGGGCTTTGGCGACAACCTGTTGATAGAGGACCTGTCCTTCGCCCTGCCCCCCGGTGGCATCGTCGGCGTGATCGGGCCGAACGGGGCCGGTAAATCCACCCTGTTCCGCATGCTGACCGGTCAGGAAACCCCCGATGCGGGCGAGGTCAGCTTTGGCGATACGGTAAAACTGTCCTATGTGGACCAGTCGCGCGATGCGCTGGACGACAATAAAACCGTCTGGGACGAAATTTCCGACGGGCTGGATGTGATCATGCTGGGCGATGCCGAGGTCAACTCGCGCGCCTATGTCAGCGCCTTCAATTTCAAGGGCGGCGACCAGCAAAAGAAGATCGGCCTGCTTTCGGGCGGGGAACGCAACCGTGTCCACCTTGCCAAACTGCTGCGCGAGGGCGGGAATGTCCTGCTGCTGGACGAACCGACCAACGATCTGGACGTGGAAACCCTGCGCGCGCTGGAAGACGCGCTGACCGAATTTGCCGGCTGCGCGGTGATTATCAGCCACGACCGTTTCTTCCTCGACCGGCTTTGCACGCATATGCTGGCCTTCGAGGGTGACAGCCATGTGGAGTGGTTCGAGGGCAACTTCGAGGATTACGAAGCCGACAAGATCCGCCGTCTGGGGCCGGATTCCGTAAATCCGACACGGGTGAAATACAAGAAATTCACCCGATGAGTACTATTTCTAAAAGTAAGATCGATAAGGCCGGAAAAGTGCTATGTGATGTGTCGCGGGAATATGACGAGTTGGCACTAGAATTGGACTACGTTTTCGAAGATTATCGGCGCGAGCATCTTGAGCCCCTCACTAAACTGACACTTCAGCTTCAAGAATGGTTGCAAACATATGAGCAAGATTACTATGTAGCGCAACGGTTGAAGCGGAAACCCCAAATACTTCGCAAGCTCCGACGTTTTAGCATTCGTCTCACACAATTACAGGATATCGGTGGCTGTCGGATTGTAGTGGAAAAAAATGTGGATGTAGATAACATCGTTGGCTTATTGCGCGGAAAATTTAGTGGTGAGTTCGGCTATAAATTACTTCGAGAAACCGATTACAGAGATTGGGGTAGGGATGACTCTGGGTATCGAGCATACCATATAATTTTGGAAGCAAATAACAGGAAATTAGAACTTCAGATTAGAAGTCGATTACAACACTATTGGTCTGAAAGTATTGAACGAACGTCAGTAATTTATGGTTACAGGCTCAAAGAAAGTGAGGGCGACCCCGACGTGCTATTGTACTTCAAAAAATTTTCTGATGCACTTCATTATCTTGAAATTGGCGACGCTCTTAGTTCTGAGGATGAGATTGAGCTTCAGAAGAGTAGGCTAAGGGCCGAGAGTATTATCAATCGAGAGGGAAGTGAGGGCGTTATTTCAAGTTACGTGAATGAAGACATAATAAAAACACTTGCTGAAGTAGAGCGTCAAAGTAGTAGCGGGTTAAATAACTGGATTTTGGTATTTGACTGGAACGACGCAAACTTTGTCGCTTGGGACATAGCCGGTCGAAACCCTGAAGAAGCAGTTAAAAGTTATCGCCGGTATGAAGAGCAGTACCCTGAAGAAGAAAAATATGAAGTTGTGATGATTGGGTCATCGGACATTTCTTCGGTGAGGCATACTCATAGCCACTATTTTGGGATTGACCATCACGATAGTGCGCTTGAACAAATGAACCAATCACTAATTGGTTTAGCTAATCGAATGTCTCTAGATGTTGGATCTCGACGGATACTCTCGACCTTAAAACGGCAAGGACGCTGGGGGAAAAAGATAATTAAGGTGGATACTCTAAAAAATCATTTTTGCCTAAATGTTGCTACCTTTGAAGAGTCTCTCGCCCTTCTTCGAAAAAAAGAACTAATCATAGGACAAGATCCGATTTCATTAAACATTAAAAAAACCCACGAAATAGGCAAGTATGTCTAAAAATCTTTTACATTAACAAAAGGCGGTGGATTTCAGTGGCAGGTCAGCCTTGGTTTGAAGTGGCCGCCGCCCTTACCAGACGCGGAAAACCACCGTTTCCGGCGACAGGCAAACCGTGTCGCTGCAGGCCTGCACGGTCAGGGCGGTTTCGCCTGTTTCAAGGGGGACGGTCAGTTGCAGCGCCCCCTCATACAGCGCCAGCGGCGCAGGGTTGAAGCCAAGCTGCTTGACCTTTGGTTCGGGGTAGATATCCGCAGGGGCCGGCTGGCCGTTGATTGCAACATCCGTGGGCACAAAGAAATCGTCCAGCGGTTTGTGGGCGTTGATATGCCAGCCGTCTTTTAGCTGTATATTCAACACCATACGCCCGTTTTTCCGGTCCTGTTCTGCCGAAATACGCACGGCCCCGCCGGACAGATAGCGCAGGGTTCCCGTCGCCCCAAGGGTGAAATCCTGCGCCGCTTTCAGGGTAAAGGCCCGCGCAACCGGTTGTTCCAGCGCGGCGCCGGCGATTGCGGCCTGCAGCAGTTGTGCTTGCTGGGCATAGGCCGGATTGTCCGTGCGCCGCGACAGGGCCGCGAATAATTCCAGTGTCAGGGCATTCCCCGCCGGCAGTTCCGAGTCATCCAGCGGTTTATACACCCCGATTCCGTCCGTTTTTTCCGCCATACGGTAGCGTCCGTCCGCCGTGCCGAAGCGGGCCGGAATTTCCGTGGCCATGTGTTGCGCCAGCGCCAGCCAGTCGGCGGATGTGTCGCCATAATCCTGCAACGCCAGCGCCGCCATCCCGAGGGCGGCGTAATCCGCCAGATGTGCGTCAATTCCGGCCGTGCCGTTGATATAGCTGCGCTTCAATCCGGTATCATCCAGCAGGTTTGCAACGAGGAATTGCGCGGCCTTGCGCGCCGCAAGGCTGTAATCCGGCCGCTGGAAAACCGCGCCGGCCTCGGCCAGTGTCTGGATCATCGCGCCATTCCAGCCGGTGACGATTTTTTGGTCCGTGAAGGGGCGGGGTCGGTGTTCGCGGGTCAGGCGCAGATCCTCCAACCCTTTGTTCAGGCTTTCAAAATCCCCTTCCGGCAGATCGCTGCGATACAGGATATTCGCCCCCTCGAACGGGCCGTTTTCCACAACGTTGAAGGTCTCGATCAACATATCCGCCTGCGCACTGGCGGCGCGGATTTCTTCGGGTGTCCAGATATAGAAGGCCCCCTCGACCAGATCGCCGCCCTTGTCCAGCGAATCCGCATCCTGCGCGGCATAGAATCCGCCCGCAGGGGCCTGCATTTCGCGCAGAACATAGTCAAACGTGCGCTCCGCCGCCCAGCGATAGGCCGGCTCCTGCGTGGTTTCCCAGCCCCGCGTCAGCAGCCGCCCGATCATGGCCTGATTGTACAGCATCTTTTCAAAATGCGGGATGCGCCACTCGGGATCCGTGGCATAGCGGTGAAAACCGCCGCCCACATGGTCATAGACGCCGCCCTTTACCATACCGTCCAGTATGTTGGTTACGGCCGCCAGCATGGCCGGATCGCCATCCCTTTCGGCCTGGTCCAGCAGGAAAAGAAACAGGGATTCCTGCGGAAACTTCGGCGCCACCCCGAGCCCGCCGTTGAATTCATCCATATCCGGCAGCACCGATTGCGCCGCTGTGCGAATGGCCTCGGGGGTGACGTCGCGCGCGGCGGCACTGCGGTTCATGTAGTCGCGGATATAGGCGCTTAGCCCGGCTGCATCCGCCGACAGGGCTGTGCTGTTGGCCTTCCACTCCCCGTTAACCTTCTGTAATACATCAAGAAAATCGTCTGGTGGAAAATATGTCCCCGCATAGAACGGATCCCCCCCGCTGGTCAGAAAAACCGAGTTCGGCCACCCGCCAGAGCCGGTAAGTGCCTGTGTTACCAGCATATATTGTTCGTCCAGATCGGGGCGTTCCTCGCGGTCTACCTTGATGGAAACGAAATTTTCGTTCAGATAGGCGGCGATTTCGGGGTTGGTGAAGCTTTCTTCCTCCATCACATGGCACCAGTGGCAGGTGGAATAGCCGATGGACAGGAAAATCGGTTTCCCCTCGCGTTTTGCCTTTTCCAGCGCCTCCGCGCCCCAAGGATACCAGTCCACCGGATTGTATAAATGTTGCTGCAAATAGGGCGAGGACTGGCCAAGCAGATGGTTCGGCTTCGCCTCTTGCGCCTGTGACAGGGCGGGGAATATCAGGGCAAGGGTCAGGAGAACGGATTTTAACATGGGAAAACTCCGGTATTTTCCGCAGTATAGCGGGAAATACCCCCGCCCCCCATCACAAATCCGAGACCAGCCGCCCCCACAGGTCGTATTCGCTGGATTCGTCCACCTCCACGGTGACGATTTCCCCGACCTTCAGCTTTTCAAAACCCTCGTCGATAAACAGGTTGCCGTCGATTTCCGGCGCGTCTGCCTTGGTGCGACAGGTTGCGCCTTGCTCGTCGATATCATCCACGATGACTTCCAGCGTTTGGCCGACTTTGGCGGCCAGTTTTGCCTCGGAAATAGCTTGCGATTTTTCGATAAACCGTTGCCATCGTTCCTGTTTTACCGCCTCCGGCACATGATCCGGCGCGGCGTTGGAACGTGCCCCCGCCACGTTTTCGTATTTGAAACAGCCGACGCGATCCAGCTGTGCCTCGTCCAGCCAGTCCAGCAGGTGCTGGAATTCGGCCTCGGTTTCGCCGGGGTAGCCGACGATAAAGGTAGAGCGCAGGGTGATATCGGGGCAATCGGCGCGCCAGCGGGCGATTTCGTCCAACGTTTTGGCGCTGGCGGCGGGGCGGGCCATACGCTTCAGTACGTCGGGGTGCGAATGCTGGAACGGGATGTCCAGATAGGGCAGGATCAGCCCCTCGGCCATCAGCGGGATCAGGTCGCGCACATGCGGATAGGGGTAGACATAGTGCAGCCGCACCCAGGCCCCCAGATCGCCAAGCTCGCGCGCAAGATCGGTGATGTGGGCGCGGACCTCGCGGTCCTTCCACGGGCTGGAATCATGTTTGCGATCAACACCATAGGCCGAGGTGTCCTGCGAGATCACCAGCAATTCCCGCACGCCGGACTCCACCAGTTTTTCGGCCTCGCGCAGCACGGCATGGGCGGGACGCGAGGCCAGACGGCCGCGCATGTCGGGGATGATGCAGAACTTGCACTTGTGATTGCACCCCTCCGAGATTTTCAGATAGCTGTAGTGGCGCGGCGTCAGGGAAACGCCGCTGGCCGGCAGTAGATCGACAAAAGGGTCGGGCGCGGGCGGCACGGCCTTATGCACCGCATCCAGCACCTGTTCGTATTGTTGCGGGCCGGTTACCGCCAGAACCGAGGGGTGCGCGCCGGTAATGAACTCCGGCTCGGCGCCCAGACAACCGGTGACGATAACCCGCCCGTTTTCCTGCAGGGCCTCGCCGATGGCTTCCAGACTTTCGGCCTTGGCACTGTCGAGAAAGCCGCAGGTGTTGACGATCACCGCCCCCGCATCCGTATAATCGGCCGAAATCGCATAGCCCTCGGCGCGCAGGCGTGTCAAAATCCGTTCACTGTCCACCAGCGCCTTCGGGCACCCTAGCGAAACCATGCCGATCTTCGGCTGGCCCTCGCGGACGGGTTCGTCAATTCGCATA
>JALWQC010000078.1 GCA_027080755.1 Paracoccaceae bacterium | reverse complement strand
GGTTCTGCCGGTACCGATGATGAACATCATCAACGGCGGCGAGCATGCCGACAACCCGATCGACATCCAGGAATTCATGATCATGCCGGTCGCCGCCGATTCCATCGCCGAGGCCGTGCGCATGGGCGCCGAGATTTTCCACACCCTCAAGGCGGAACTGAAGGCTGCCGGCTTCAACACCGGTATCGGGGACGAGGGCGGCTTTGCCCCGGCGCTTTCCTCTGCCACGGCCGCGCTGGATTTCATCATGACGGCGATTGAAAAGGCCGGATACACGCCGGGCGAAGAGGTGTATCTCGCGCTCGACTGTGCATCCTCGGAATATTACAAGGACGGGGTTTACGACATGAAGGGCGAGGGCAAAAAGCTGACCTCGGCGGAAAATGTCGCCTATCTGGCGGAACTGGTCGATGCCTATCCGATCATCTCGATCGAGGACGGCATGGACGAGGACGACTGGGAAGGCTGGAAACTGCTGACCGAGACGCTGGGCGACAAGGTGCAGCTGGTGGGCGACGACCTGTTCGTCACCAACCCCGAGCGTCTGGAGCGCGGCATTGAAATGGGCGTCGGCAATTCGATCCTGATCAAGGTCAACCAGATCGGCACGTTGACCGAAACCATCACTGCCGTCGATATGGCGCATCGGGCCGGATATACCTGCGTGATGTCGCACCGCTCCGGCGAGACCGAGGACGCCACCATCGCCGATCTGGCCGTGGCGACGAACTGCGGGCAGATCAAGACCGGCTCGCTGTCGCGCTCCGACCGGCTGGCCAAATACAACCAGCTGATCCGCATCGAGGAAGAGCTGGGCGCCAGCGCCGTTTACGCCGGACGCAGCATCCTGAAACGCTGATTTCGGGCGCAAATCGAAAGGCGGCGGGGAAACCGGTCGCCTTTTTTCCAGGGTCCTGACCCTAAATTTCCTCGCTTTGCGCCGCGGCGGGGATGCGGATGTTGTGGCTGTTGCGCAGGACGAGCGGGGCTTTTGTGCAGCTGGTGGTCAGCACCAGCAGGTAGACGTCCCAGACTCCGGCCGTTTTTTCGGCGCGGCTGGTCAACACCCCCGAACATTTCGGGCCGGAAACGGGGATGGCCATGCCGGCCGTGCCGTCGGCCCCGTCAAGTTCGATACTGCCGTTAATCCAGAACCCCGCCTTAACCGGCGTGCCAAGCGTGGCCACGGCCACCGGATCGGCGCGCAGGATTTCCATCGATTGCTGATAGGCGCCACTGTTTTTGAAAAGCGCAGGCAGGCCGGTGACCAGCGCCACAAAAATCCCCAGCATCAGCACAAACACCGCCAGTCCGGCGCGGGCCCAGTTGCGCTGGGTGCGCACAAACTCCGCCTCGGAGGCCCAGACCCGGTTGCGCCAGGCCCATTCGTTGCCCCTGGCCCCCAGCACAAAGGGCATCACCATGTTGATGACAGGCACAAACATCAGCAGCGCGATATAGGTGCTGTTGCCCAGCCCCCAGATCCAGTTCAGGAAAAACGCGCCCCAATTCCAGCGTTTCAATTCGGGGGGAATCGGGGTGTTTTTATCTTGTCCGGGTAAAGGCATGGTAAACGGCTTTCTGCTATCGACGTTGAAAATATCCGCGATTCTACCGCCGGCCGGCGCCGTTTGTCCAGTATTGCGGCCCCGCAGGCCACCCGCCCGCACTCTGGACCTTTGCGCACAGGCACCGTAAAAGCGCCACAAAGGAATGGAGGCCCCGATGAGCGACGAAATCATCCCCGCACAGATTTATCTGGCCACACCGCGCGCGTTCGACCCGCGCGAATTCGCACCGCGCCTACAGGCCGTGCTGGAGCTTGCACCCGTGGTCTGCGTGCGCCTGTCACTGGCCAGCACCGAAGAACGCGAGCTGACCCGCGCCGCCGACACCCTGCGCGAGGTCTGCCACAATGCCGATGTCGCCTTTGTTGTCGATGACCATTTCCGCATGGTGCAGCCGCTGGGGCTGGACGGGGTGCATCTGACGGACGGGTCGCGCCATGTGCGCGAGGCCCGCGAGATGTTGGGACAGGATGCCATTGTCGGCGCCTATTGCGAAGGGT
>JALWQC010000077.1 GCA_027080755.1 Paracoccaceae bacterium | reverse complement strand
GCGCTATCCGGTCCTTGGCGGGCTGTGGCAGGCGCGCGGTGGCACGGCGCGCCATGATGCGGTGGCCTGGGGCTATGCGCGCGGGGCCTCGCAACGCGGTGTGGACATCATCCAGAAATGCGAGGTTACCGGCATTGACCGGAGCGGCGGGCGCGTGACCGGTGTGCAGACCAGCCGGGGCGCGATCAAGTGCAAAAAGCTGGCGATCGTGGTGGCCGGCAATTCCGGTGTGCTGGCAGAGATGGCGGGCTTTCGTCTGCCGATCGAATCCATGGCCCTGCAGGCGCTGGTTTCCGAGCCGGTCAAACCCCTGCTGGACTGTGTGGTCATGGCCAACACGGTGCATGGCTATCTTAGCCAGTCCGACAAGGGCGAACTGGTAATCGGCGGTGGCGCGGATGCCTTCAACAACTACACGCAGCGCGGATCTTTCCACCATGTAGAGGAAACCGTGCGCGCTTTGATAGAGACCTTCCCGATCATCTCGCGGCTGAAACAGCTGCGGCAGTGGGGCGGGATTGTGGACATGACGGGGGACCGCTCCCCTATCATCGGGAAAACACCGGTCGAGGGCGTGTTTATCAATGCAGGCTGGGGCACCGGCGGCTTCAAGGCCATCCCCGGATCCGGCTGGGCGATGGCGGAACTGGTGGCCGACGGGGCGCCACGCGATCTGGCCGCCCCCTTTTCCCTGGAACGTTTCGCAGAGGGCCGCATGATCGACGAATCCGTCGCCGCGGCTGTGGCGCACTGATGGGCTGGCGGGCCTTAACGCCGCGTGCGATAGCGATAGACGCTTTCGCGCGGGCGCAGCAGCAACCACACAAGATAGACGCAAAACCCGAGCAACAGGTAAAACACCACCTCGTTCAGACGCTGGTTGTTCATTATGCCGGTGTAGTCGTAAATAACGCGTCCTATGACAGTCTGGACCCGATCTGCAAAACCACCGGCAAGCCTTTCGGCCTTGTCGATAATACTCATAATAAAATCCCCCACCCCGGATATCCCCACAGGGGACAAATGCTCCGGTTGGGAAAATTTGTATCACATTTGCGTAAAATCGCGAAATCCCGTCCCCTCTCTTGCGCGGAGCCTTGCCGATGAGCCTGCTTCACAAATCCGACAACGGGGAAATCCGGCACGAATTGCTGATATCCCTGATCCTGCTTTGGGCGGGGTCCTCGGGCTGGGCCCTGTATCGCGGCTGGGTGGAAATCTTCCCCGCGATCGGGGCCGTGGCGCTGGCGGTCGGGGTTTCCATTTTCCTGATGCACCGCCACCACGCACAAGAGGAACGGCGCCTCTGGGATAATCAGGAGGAAATCCAGCTGCGCATGATCTGGCGCTATGTCACCAAGCTGTCGCGCGGGGGGCGACAGGGCAATGATCCGCTGACGCAGGACGAACTGGCGCGCCGCATCAACCAAAGTTTTGACTCCATGCTGGAAGCCAAACACGAAGAGAAAAACCAGGAAACCTATCTCTATGAAATGATCTATTCCGTCATCGGCACCCTGCAATGGGGTCTGGGGCGGATGCTGGTCGAAACGGTCCACGGAATGTGAGGGTGGCACTATGTTGAAACTGGAATGCCCCTGTTGCGGGGTAGAGGCCGAGGAAACCGAATTCGCAGCCGGCGGCGAGGCGCATCTGAAACGCTATGCGGCCGGGTCTGCCGACAGGGATTTCACCGATTACCTGTTCACCCGCAAAAACCCGCGCGGGGTGCATTTTGAACGCTGGCGCCATGCGTTCGGCTGCGGCAAGTGGTTCCACGCCGCCCGCGACACCGCCACGCTGGAGGTTTTCGCCACCTACAGCGCGCAAACATCCGAACCGCCCGCCGATGTCATCGCGACGATCAAGGTGCGCCGCCCCGACTGGGAGGGCTTCAAATGAGCCGCCTTGCCACCGGCGGTCTGCTGATCGACCGCACCGAAACCCGCCATTTCACCTTCAACGGCCAGCGCTATCCGGCGCAGGCGGGGGATACGCTGGCCTCGGCGCTGCTGGCCAACGGGCAGAAACTGGTCGGGCGTTCGTTCAAATACCACCGTCCGCGGGGCATCATGG